>DASRYP010000205.1:0-5597 GCA_035687165.1 Actinoplanes sp.
CCGGCTGGACGCCGTTCGAGCTGGTCGTCAATCGGGCGCTCACCATGCCGAGGACCGGCGCGAAGCTGCCGATCGAGCTGCAGAACGCCGGCCAGTTGCGGCACGGCTCCTGGGATCCGCAGGACGAGAAGGCGGACAGCCGGGCGTTGTGGAAGATCGACGGCGACGACCTGACGCTGCGGGTGCCGTGGGCGTTGCTCGGATTCGCCGACCCGTCCGCGCACAAGGTCGCGGTGCCGAAGAACGGCAAGCTCACCACGCAGACCAGCCCGGGAGTGACCGTCTCGCTCATCGCCTCGGGCACCGACCAGGCGGTCGGCCAGGTCAAGTGGTCGAGCTGGAACCGGCCGTACTACGGCGAGCGGCTCAAGCAGGGCGCCGCGAGCTTCCGGGACGCGGCGCTGGCCGTCACGAACGTGACGAGCGGTAGCGGCGACTGACCGGCAATGGTCACAGGTGGTGCACAGGAAGGGGAAAGCCGGCGCATAGTGTGGCCCGGGACAGTAGGGGCATGACGATGGCGAACTCAGACTCGAGCACCAACCTGCGCCGCGCCGACGGCAGTCCCGTCCGGGTTCTCGTCGTCGACGACGAGCCGACCCTGGCCGAGCTGCTCTCGATGGCGCTTCGCTACGAGGGCTGGGACGTCCGGAGCGCGGGCGACGGGCACACCGCCGTGCGCACCGCCCGGGAGTTCCGCCCCGACGCCGTCGTCCTCGACATGATGCTTCCCGACATCGACGGGCTCGAGGTGCTGCGCCGGCTGCGTGGCGAGATGCCCGAGGTGCCGGTCCTCTTCCTGACCGCCAAGGACTCGGTGGAGGACCGCGTCACCGGCCTGACCGCCGGCGGCGACGACTACGTCACCAAGCCGTTCAGCCTCGAAGAGGTCGTCGCCCGCCTGCGCGGCCTGATGCGCCGGATGGGCCACTCCCCCATGCGCACCGACTCGCAACTGATCGTCGGCGACCTCTCGCTCGACGAGGACAGCCACGAGGTGCGCCGCGGCGGTGACCTGGTCACGCTCACCGCCACCGAGTTCGAGCTGCTGCGCTACCTGATGCGCAACCCGCGCCGGGTGCTGAGCAAGAGCCAGATCCTCGACCGGGTCTGGAACTACGACTTCGGCGGCCAGGCCAACGTGGTCGAGCTCTACATCTCGTACCTCCGCAAGAAGATCGACGCGGGCCGGACCCCGATGATCCACACGATGCGTGGGGCGGGTTATGTCCTCAAGCCGGCCGGCTGAGATGCCCTGGCGACACCCGGCTCGCTGGCGCAGCCCGGCGGGCTGGCCGCTGCGTACCCGGATCGTCGCGATCATCGTGGTCCTGCTCACCGTGCTGGGCCTCGCGGTCGGCGGCACGGCCTACTTCTTCCTGCGCGACACCCTCTACACCCAGATCGACGCCAAGCTCGACCTGGCCGGCCGACCACCGGGCGGGCCGTTCGGCTCGTTCGACGGCCACCCGTTCCGAGGCGCCGAGCCCGGCTCCGTCACGCTCTTCTACACCAGCCCCACCGACGTCATCGGCGGCCAGGTCGTCGCATACACCAACGCCGACGAGAACCCCGACACGCGGTACGCGGATCTCAACGCCGCCGCCCGGGCCGAGCTGCTCGCGATCCCGGCCGACAAGTCCATCTCGACCGTCGATATCGAGGGGTACGGCTCCTTCCGCGTCACCGCCGAGACGCTGGGCAACGGCGTCGTCCGGGTGAACGCGCTCTCCCTGAAGAACACGAACTCCACACTGCTGCGGGTCGCCCTGGTCACCGGCGGAGCCGTGCTGATCGCGCTCGGCATCGCCGGGTGGGCCGGCGCCCTGATCGTGCGCCGCACCCTCGCTCCGCTCGACCGGGTCGCGGCCACCGCCACCCGGGTCTCCGAGCTTCGGCTCGACCGTGGTGAGGTGCGGCTGGCCCAGCGGGTGCCCGACCCTGACACCGACCCGCGCACCGAGGTCGGCCAGGTAGGCGCGGCGCTCAACCAGATGCTCGACCACGTCGGCAACGCGCTCGAGGCGCGACACGCCAGCGAGACGCAGGTACGCCAGTTCGTCGCGGACGCCAGCCACGAACTGCGGACGCCCCTGGCCGCCATCCGCGGTTATGCCGAGCTGAGCCGCCGCAGCCGGGCCGCCGTACCGGACGAGATCGCCCACGTGCTGAGCCGGGTCGAGTCCGAGGCCAAGCGGATGACCGGGCTCGTCGAGGACCTGCTGCTGCTCGCCCGCCTCGACGCCGGCCGCCCGCTGGCCGACGACCCGGTGGATCTGAGCATGCTGGTCGTCGACACGGTCAGCGACGCGCACGCCGCCGGACCGGGCCACTACTGGCAGCTCGACCTGCCCGACGAACCGGTCATCGTGGTCGGCGACGGCGCCCGGCTGCACCAGGTACTGGCCAACCTGCTGGCCAACGCGCACACGCACACCCCCGAGGGCACCACCGTCACGGTCGCGGTCGCCTCGACGCCGGACTCGGCCGTACTCCAGGTCACCGACGCCGGCCCGGGCATCCCCGAGGACTTGCAGCCGCACATCTTCAAACGGTTTACGCGGGGGGACAGCTCCCGATCGAGGGCCGCCGGCAGCACCGGCCTCGGCCTGTCGATCGTGCACGCCGTGGTCACCGCCCACGGCGGCCGAGTCTCCCTGACGAGCGAGCCCGGCCGTACGGTCTTCACCGTCGAGCTGCCCCTCGGCGACCCGGCAGCCGCCGTCCCAGCTGCTGAGCAATTCGCTCAGATCGCTCCGCCCGCGAACTGAACGGCTATGCTGGCCCACATGTCTCGTTGGTATTCGTGGTTTACAGGGCCGGCTCGCGCCGGTGCCTCAGCCATGATTCAGCCATGACCTGAGACACCACGCCAGAGCCGGCCCGGGCAGCGACATGACGTCGCTGCCTTTTCGTTTGCCGGCTCTCACCCTGGGCGCCGGCGGAGGAGTTGAAACCACCGTGACTGCCCCCGAGGTCCAGCGCGTCCGCGACCAGCGCATCGAGACCATCGTCCCGTTGATGAGTCCCGCGCTGCTGCATCACGAGCTGCCGCTGACCACCGAGCTGCACGACACCGTGCTCGACGGCCGTCGCCAGGTCGAGGACGTGCTGAACAGACGAGATCCGCGACTGCTGGTCGTCGTCGGCCCGTGCTCGGTGCACGACCCGGCCGCCGCCGGCGAGTACGCCGGCCTGCTCGCCTCCGCCGCCGACCGGTTCGCCGACGACCTGCTCGTCGTGATGCGCGTCTACTTCGAGAAGCCACGCTCCACCGTCGGGTGGAAGGGCCTGATCAACGATCCGGCGCTGGACGGCACCGGCGATGTCGGTACCGGTCTGCGAATCGCCCGCCGGCTGCTGCTCGAGATCGTCGGCCACGGCCTGCCCACCGCCGTCGAGTTCCTCGACCCGATCACGCCGCAATACATCGCCGACACGGTGAGCTGGGGTGCGATCGGAGCCCGTACGGTCGAATCGCAGGTCCACCGCCAGCTCGCCTCCGGCCTCTCGATGCCGATCGGCATGAAGAATCGTCCCGACGGCAGCATCTCGACCGCGATCGACGCGATCCACGCCGCCGCCGTGCCGCACGTCTTCCCCGGCATCGACTACTCCGGCACCCCGGCGATCCTGCACACCGCGGGCAACCCGGACGCCCACCTGGTGCTGCGCGGCGGCGGAGGTCGGCCGAACTACGGCGCGGCCGACGTGGCGAACGCCCTCTCCCTGCTGCGGACGGCGGACCTGCCCGAACGGCTGGTGATCGACTGCTCGCACGGCAACAGCGGCAAGGACCACCTACGCCAGCCGGTCGTGTCCGACGACGTGGCCTTGCAGGTGGAGGCGGGCAACCGCGGGATCAGCGGCGTGATGCTCGAGAGCTTCCTCGTGCCGGGCCGCCAGGATCTCGGCTCCTCCCTCACGTACGGCCAGTCGGTGACCGACGCGTGCATGGGCTGGGACCCGACGGTTCAGGTCCTGGAACGGCTCGCGACCGCCTCGGCCAAGCGTCGTACGCACGGCTGAGCCGCCGTACGCACGGCTGAGCCGTGCGTACTCACAGCTGAGCCACAGGACGGGCATAAGGGTGGGACAGGGGCAGCGCCGAATCTGATCGAGGTAAAGAACCCACCATCAGTGGAGAGCCTCGATGACCACGACGTTGCCCGTACCGCCGTCGGTTGAGCCCGACCTGCCTCCGCCGCCGGCCCGGTACCGCTCCCGCCCGGGACGGATCTTCCTGGGGCGCGTCGACGACGCGCCCTGGGTCCGTCCGGCACTGCTAGCGCTGCTGCTGCTCACCGGAGTGCTCTACATCTGGGGACTCGGGAAGAACGGCTGGGCGAACGCCTTCTACTCGGCCGCCGTGCAGGCCGGGTCGGAGAGCTGGAAGGCATTCTTCTTCGGTTCCTCCGACGCGGCCAACTCGATCACGGTCGACAAGACGCCCGCCGCACTCTGGGCGATGGCGCTGTCGGCCCGGATCTTCGGGGTCAACGCGTGGAGCATCCTGGTCCGCAGGCGCTGATGGGCGTGGCCAGCGTCGGCCTGCTCTTCGCGACCGTGCGGCGCTGGTACGGTCCGGCGGCCGGGCTGCTGGCGGGGGTGGTTCTGGCCCTCACACCGATCGCAGTGCTGATGTTCCGCTTCAACAACCCCGACGCGCTGCTGGTGCTCCTGATGGTGGCGGGCGCCTACGCGACCGTGCGGGCGATCGAGAACGGCTCGACCAAGTGGATCGTGCTGGCGGGCGTCTTCGTCGGCTTCGGCTTCCTGGCCAAGATGCTGCAGGCGCTGCTGGTGGTCCCGGCATTCGCGCTGGCCTACCTGATCGCCGGGCCGCCCAAGCTCGGCAAGCGGATCGTGCAGCTGCTGCTCTCGGGCGTCGCGCTGGTCGTCTCGGCGGGCTGGTACATCGCGATCGTCGAGCTGGTGCCGGCGTCGATGCGCCCGTACATCGGCGGCTCGCAGAACAACAGCATCCTCGAACTGACCCTCGGCTACAACGGACTCGGCCGGCTCAGCGGCGACGAGACCGGCAGCGTCGGCGGCGGGGGTGGCGGCGCCGGGGGGATCTGGGGCGAGACCGGCCCGCTGCGGATGTTCGACAGCGCGCAGGGCGGTCAGATCTCGTGGCTGCTGCCGGCGGCGTTGATCGCGTTGGTCGCGGGGCTGGTCATCACGGCGCGGCGAGCCCGCACCGACCGGCAGCGGGCCGGGCTGATCCTGTGGGGCGGCTGGCTGCTGATCACCGGGCTGGTCTTCAGCTTCATGCAGGGGATCTTCCACGCGTACTACACGGTGGCCCTGGCGCCGGCGGTCGGTGCGCTGGTCGGGATGGGCGGGATGCTGCTGTGGAAGAACCGACGGAACGTCATCGCGGCGGTGACGCTGGCGGCGACCGTGGCGATCACGGCCTGGTGGTCGTACCACCTGCTGGGGCAGAGCCCGGACTTCCTGCCGTGGCTGCGGTGGGTGGTGCTGATCGGCGGGCTCGTGGGGGCGGTCGCCCTGCTGGGGACGCTTCGGCTGCCGGCTCGGGTGGGGGCGGTGGCGGCGGGGATTTCGCTGGCCGCGGTGCTTGCCGGGCCGGC
>DASRYP010000206.1:0-5080 GCA_035687165.1 Actinoplanes sp.
GACGACGGGCCGGCTCCGCACTACACACCACAATTCCTCGATGTGCTCGAGGAGGCCGGGGTGCCAGGGACCTTCTTCCTGGTGGGCAGCAACGTCCGCGACCACGCCGGCCTGATCAAGGATCGGCTCGACGGCCATGAGGTCGGCAACCACTCGTGGGCCCATCGCGATCTGGCCACCATGAACCTCGCGGCGATCCAGGACGACCTGCGGCGCACCCACGCGACCATTCAGGACAAGCTCGGGCGTACCCCGACCCTCATGCGGCCGCCGTTCGGCCACCTCGGCGGATCGACCGTCCTGGCCGTCGACTCTCTCGGTTACGACCTGATCCTCTGGGACCGGCAGATGCACGAGCGGCGCTTCCACGACAACCCCACCGGCCAGGCGAAAGACATCGTCGACACGGCCCGCCCCGGCTCGATAATCCTGGCCCACGACGCCGGCGGCCAACAGCGATTGGTGACGCTCGGAGCGCTGAAGGACATCGTGACCGGCCTCAAGGCACGCGGCTTCGCATTCACCACCGTCTCCGCCCTGATCGCCGACGCGACCGGCCCCCGTACGCAAACCCACTGAATGCCGAGCCCCTCGCGCCCGTAGCCGGCCGCTCCGTGCGCGGCCGGCGTCCCGTCACTCGATGCGCGGCGCCACCGCGACGCGGTCTTCCCGGCCGGCCGAGGACGCCCACCCGGTCGAGTGATAGCGGATGTTATCTACCGCATATAGCCCACTAGGTAGTTATTGCGGCATTTGACCACTTAATGATAGATTAGTGATGAATCCGTGGCGGTGTGATCCACGAGATGCCGTCACCTGTCGGCGGAAGGGAAATTTCGGCGCCGGCAGGAAGGCTTGGCGGTGTTTCGCTACGTGGCCCGCAAGGCTGCCGGCTGGCTGATCATGATCATCTTGGCTACCAACGCGACCTTCTTCCTCGCCAGTTGGTTCCTCGATCCGCGGTCCAACTACCGTGAGCTTCGGCCGGTCCGCACCGATGAGCAGATCGCCCACGCCCTGGAGCCGTACGGCCTGTCGCCGTCCTGGTCGGTCGTTCACCGCTGGTGGTATTGGCTCTCCGACGTCGTGCTCCGCTTCGATTGGGGCCACTCGCCGACAGGAGTACCGGTCAACTCCGAGATCCCGCAGCGCGCCCTGGTGAGCGGGCAGCTGATCCTGCTGGGCACGGTGTCGGCGGTGGTGCTCGGGATCGCGCTGGGGGTCTACACCGCGACTCGGCAGTACGGCGCGGTCGACCGCGCGGGCCAGGCGGTGTCGATCGTGTTGTTCAACATCCCGACCGCCGTCAGCGCACTCGCGCTCGTGCTGGGCGCGGTCTGGCTGAACCAGCGCTTCGGGACGACCGTGCTGCACGTCGCCGGCGCCAACACCCCCGGTGTGGAGGGCACCTGGCCGACCGTCGTCGACCGGGCCGACCACCTCGTCCTGCCGACGCTCAACCTCACACTGCTCGGCTACGTCAGCTGGCACCTCACCCAGCGGGCGCTTCTGCTGGATGCGCTCAACGCCGATTTCGTCCGTACCGCCCGCGCGACCGGCCTCACGCGGTCCCAAGCCATCCGGCGGCACGCCTTGCGGGCCTCGCTGATCCCGACCGTCACGTCGGTCGCGTTCAGCATCCCCGCCGTGTTCACCGGAGCGATCGTCACCGAGACGGTCTTCGGCTGGGAGGGGATGGGGCGCTACTTCACCCAGACCATCAGCCAGAACAACGTGGACGGGGTCGTCGCCGTGGCCGCCTTCGGCGCCGCCGCGACCGCGGTCGGCGCCATTCTGTCGGACATCGCCACCGTTGCCCTTGATCCCCGGGTGCGGGCGAGCTGACCGATGATCACCACCCTCCCGACCAGCGCCCCGGACGACTCACCAGTTCCGCCACCGCCTCGTCTCGGCCGAGCCCGGCTCTACGTCCGCCGGTTCGCCCGCAACCGCCCGGCCGGGGCAGGCGTGGTGATCTTTCTGGTGCTGTTCGGCTACGCCGCGATCGGCGGGCACGTCAGCCGGTGGAACTGGTCCGATCAGGATTTCCTCGCGCTGACCGAGCCGCCGGGAGCCAGCCACTGGTTCGGCACCAACCAGGGCGGCAACGACGTATTCACGCAGTCCGCGCACGGGCTGCAACGCTCGCTCGTGATCGCGCTGAGCGTGTCGGTGCTGACAATGGTGATCTCGGCCGTGGTCGGGGCGGGCGCGGCCTACCTGGGCGGCCGGGTCGAGCGGTGGACCCTCGCGGTGATCCATTTTCTGCTCGTCGTACCGGCGTTCTTGATCCTCGCGCTCGTGTCCAACCGGGTGAGTGGTGACTGGCGCGTCCTGATCCTGCTGCTGACCCTGTTCGGCTGGATGTTCACCGCCCGCGTGATCTGGTCGGTCTCGACGTCCCTGCGCGAGCGTGACTACGTGCTGATGGCCGAGTTCATGGGTGTCTCCCGCCGGCGGATCGTGGCCCGGCACATCATTCCGCACCTCGGAGCGTTGCTCATCGTCAACCTCACGCTGGGGGTCGTCACGACCGTGCTGAGCGAAACCGCACTGAGTTTCCTCGGCTTCGGCGTCAAGACGCCCGACGTCTCGCTCGGTTCGTTGCTCGCCGACGGTTCGGTGACGATCAGCTCCGCACCGTGGCTGTTCGCCGCGCCGGCCGGGCTGCTGGTGCTGCTGACCGTCGCACTGACGCTGATCGGGGACGGGCTGCGGGACGCGCTCGACCCGACGTCCACGGCCGGTGGGCACGGATGACAAACCTGGTTCTCTCCATCCGCGATCTGGCCGTGACGTTCCCCTCGGAGCGCGGCCCGGTCGAGGCCGTCCGCGGTATCGGCCTGGACTTGTTCGCAGGGAGGACGCTCGCCCTGGTGGGTGAGTCGGGCTCGGGCAAGTCAGCCACGGCCGCGAGCATCATGGGCCTGCTTCCGGTCGGCGCCCAGGCTCGGGGTGAGGTGCTGCTCGGCGGGCGAGATCTCCTCGCCCTCGACGACCGCCGGATGTCGGCCGTCCGCGGCAAGCGGATCGGGATGGTTTTCCAAGACCCGCTCTCGGCTCTGACGCCGATCTTCTCGGTGGGCCGGCAGGTCGCCGACGCCGTCCGGGTCCACACCCGGGTGTCGAAGGCGGCGGCCCGGGAGCGTGCGGTCGAGCTGCTCGGCCTGGTGGGCATCTCGCAACCGCGACGACGGGCCCGGGACTTCCCGCACCAGTTCTCCGGCGGCATGCGTCAGCGGGTGGTCATCGCGTTGGCCATCGCCAACAACCCTGACCTGATTATCGCCGACGAGCCGACCACGGCGCTCGACGTAACGGTACAGGCGCAAATCCTCGAAGTGCTGGAGACCGCCAAGGCCGAGACCGGAGCCGCGGTTCTGCTCATCACCCACGACCTGGGAGTGGTGGCCGGCCACGCCGACGAGGTCGCCGTGATGTACGCCGGCCGCATCGTCGAGCGGGCCGAGGTCAGGGAGCTGTTCGCGACGCCGGCGATGCCCTACACCCTCGGGCTGTTGGGCTCGATGCCCGCACCGGACGCGGGCCGACGGCTGCCGCTGGTGCCGATCGAGGGGGAACCGCCGTCGCCGGCTCAGCGGCTCCCGGGCTGCCCGTTCGAGCCGCGCTGCCCGCTCGCCCGCGCCGACTGCCGGGACAAGGAGCCCGCCCTCACCGAACTCCGGCCGCTGCACCAGGTGGCCTGCGTCCGTGCCGAACACGTGGCCGGTCGCCGGCCCGGCGACGTCTTCGGCCGCGCCGAGCAGCCACCCGTCGACACGCCGGCCGCCGCCGAAGCGGTCCTCCGGGTGGTCGGCCTCTCCCGCACCTTCCCGGTCACCAGCGGAGCGGTTCTGCGACGCCGGGTGGGCACGCTGCACGCGGTCAGCGAGGTCAGCTTCGACGTCCGGGCGGGCGAGACCGTCTGCCTGGTCGGCGAGTCCGGCAGCGGCAAGACGACGACCCTGCTGGAGATCATGCGGCTACGACCCCCCGAGTCGGGATCGCTGGAAATCCTCGGCACCGACGTCGCCGGCTCGCTGCCCGCGTCGGAGCGGCGCCGGCTGCGGCAGGCGGTGCAGATCGTCATGCAGGACCCGCAGGCTGCGCTGGACCCCCGCCTCCCGGTGTTCGAGTTGCTCGCCGAGCCGCTGCTCGCCGCCGGATCCGGCGCCGAAGCGACCCGGGACCGGATCGCCGAGCTGCTCAACCTGGTGGGGCTGCCGTCCGACATCGTCGACCGCTTCCCGGCCGCGTTCTCCGGCGGCCAGCGGCAGCGGTTGACGATCGCCCGTGCGCTGGCGACCCGGCCCCGGCTGCTCGTCCTCGACGAGCCGGTCTCCGCTCTCGACGTCTCCGTCCAGGCCGGCATCCTCAACCTGCTGGCCCGGCTGAAGGCGCAGCTCGGGCTGGCCTACCTCGTGGTCGCGCACGACCTCGCCGTCGTCCGGCACATCGCGGACCGTATCGCGGTGATGTACCTGGGGCACGTCGTGGAGATCGGCGACGCCGAAGACCTGTTCGCCCGGCCACGGCACCCGTACACGCAGGCCCTGCTCTCGGCGGTCCCGGTGCCGGATCCGGTACGGGAGCGATCCCGCGAGCGGATCGTGCTCCGCGGCGAACAGCCCAGCGCGGCCGACCTGCCGACGGGTTGCGTCTTCAACGACCGATGTCAGCGCCGGCCCACCCTCACCGCGCGGCTTCAGCAACGCTGCGCCGACCAACGGCCAAGCCTCGAGCCGGTCCCCGGCGGCACCGAGGCCGCGTGTCACGCGGCCTGACCCATCGGATGCCGTCCCCGGCCGCCGGAAAGGAAGATCCATGCGTACGAATCCCGAGTGGCCGACCCGACTGGGCGCCACGGCGCTCACCGTCCTGCTCGCCGCCGCATCGGCCGGATGCGACGGCGACGCCACGCCGAAGACGCCGTACACACCCGGCACCGGCGCGGCATCGGCCCAGACCGACTACAACCCGCAGCCGTACGAGAACATCAAGGACGGCGGGACGCTCCGCACGGCCGGATCGGTCGTCGAACAGGGCAACCCGTTCCACGCCGACGCGAACCTGGCGGCGG
>DASRYP010000207.1:0-5460 GCA_035687165.1 Actinoplanes sp.
CAGCGCCGCGTTACCCACCCCGGCCGCCATCCGCTCGACCGCGGTCGTGAGCCGGCGCACCGCCCCCGCGTCGACCGATTCGCCGGCCGCGTGCGCCTCGGCCTCGGCGCGCAGGCCGTGCCAGGCCAGCACGCCGATCAGCACCAAGTCGTCGGAACGGGTCTCGGTCAGGCCGCGCTGCACCGCCGCCCGGGCCGCACCATGCTGGCCCTGCCACATCGCCAGGCCCGCGCGGAGTGTGAGCATCGGCAGGACGTGCCGGGCCCCGCCCCCGGCGAGCAGAGTGGCGACCGCGTCCAGGTCGCGGTGGGCCGCGTCGATGTCGCCGAAGCCCACCCAGAGCCGGCAGCGAGCCAGCAGCAACTCGACCGCGTCGGCGCCGGACGGCCGATGCCGCATCGCGTCGGCCAGCACCCCGTCGGCCTCGGCCCACTGCCCCACGCGGAACAGGCCGTTGGCGGCGATGGCGAGCAGGCGGGTCTGGTAGGTGCGGCCGACCCCGAGCGAGGCCAGCCGCTCCGCACCCCGGCGGGCCACCAGAACTCCCTCCTCGATGTTGTTGAGCGGGCCGGTGAGCAGCTCGGCCAGGTGCAGATAGGCCACGCCCAGCTCGTCGGGGTGCCCGCTGCGCTCGGCGATGCCGACCGCGTGCCGGATCACCGCGAGTCCCGCGTCGGGGTCCTCCCGGAAGGCGGCGCTGAAGCCCAGCGCGGCACTGGCCCGTACGAGATCCGCGGTGGAGCCGTTGACCTCGGCCATCTCGAGCGCGTCGTGCGCACGGGCGTTCGCGTCGGCGTACCGGCCCAGGTGAAGCAGCAGTTCGGCCAGGTAGGCGGCGGCCGAGGCACGCTGCCGCGGGCTGCAGTCGGCTGCCTCGAGAGCACGCTCGTACTCCGCCTCGGCGGTGGCCGTGCGCCCGGCGGCGGCCAGATAACGAGCCCGGCGCAAATGCAGTTCACACTGGCCGGGTGCGTCGGGCCGGCCGGACAGCTCGTCGAGCCGGGACAGGGCGCGCAGATGCTCGCCGCACTGATGCGCCGACTCGGCGGCATGCGCCAGCAGCTCGGTGCGTTCCGGAGCTTCGTCGGTGGTCAGCTCCAGCGCCGACGACCAGTGCCGATGCGACTCGGTGAAGCCGTAGAGCTTCTCGGCCGAGCGGGCCGCGGCGACCACCGAGGCCAGGGCGCGGACCGGTTCACCGGCCTTCTGCCAGTGATGGGCCAGGCGGGCGTGGTCGGGCACGCCGCCCTCCAGGGCCTCGGCGTAGCGGCGGTGCAGGGCGGTGCCCTCGGCCGGCAGCACCTCGCCGGCCAGGATCTCGGCGACCAGGCGGTGCCGCAGGCGATAGCCGTCGTCGTCGCAGGCCACGAAGCGGTGTGCGACCGCGGCCCGGATCGCCTCGATCAGTTCGGCCTCGGCGAGCGGCACGACCTTGGCCAGTACCTCGTGGCTGATCGGCTCGACCCCGGCCGCGATCGCGTGCACCACCGAGTGGGCGTTCGGCGGCAGCTCCTCGACCCGGGTCAGGAAGATCTCGCGCAGCGTGTCGGAGAGCTCGGCGCGGCCGTCCCGCAGGTCGCGGGCCAGTTCCTCGGCCACGAACGGGTTGCCTCCGCTGCGCTTGTAGACCCGGTCGGCGTCCTCGGACTCGATCGTGCCGCCGGTGATCGCGCTGACCAGCTCGACAGTCTGATCGCGGTCGAGCGGGGCGAGGTCGACCACCCGGACCGAGCGCAGGCGCCGCAGCTCGGCCAGGACCTTGCGCAGCGGGTGAGCGCCCTGCAGAGCCTCGGCTCGTACGGCCGCCAGCACTGCGATTTTGCCTCCGCCCAGGCCGGCCAGCAGATAGAGCAGCAGCTGACGGGTGCTGCGGTCGGCCCACTGCAGATCGTCGAGGACGAGCAGCAGACGACGGTCGCCGGCCACGGCCCGCAGATCCTGCGAGACCCGGTCGAGCAGCGCACCCGCGTCGCCGGCCGGCTGGACACTGTGGTCGAACTGCCGAAGAGCCTGGAGCACCGGGTGAAGCGGCGAGGCGTCACCGATGTCGAGGCACATGCCGGACAGCACGGCGAAACCCGCGTCACGCATCGCCACGGCGGTCTCGCGCAGCAGCCGACTCTTGCCGACTCCACTCTCTCCGGTGACGAACACCGCGGAGGTACCACCCGGGCCCGCGTCGCGCAGGTCGGAACGGATCTGGGTCAACGTGCCGGCGCGTCCGACAAGTGGCCCGTCCTCCTCCTCGCTGGCGGCCATGAAGGTCACCCTAGTGCGCGCCGGACCGAGACGTTGTCGGCGGTTCGGCTAGTTCTCGGTCACATGAGTGACGGGCTTGTGCACGGTCAGAGATACGTCGTTCTGCGGATCCGGAAGTGGACTGCGGCTGGCACCGTACTCCCCGGACACAGCAGTGCTCGGGGGGAGCGTGAAGACATGACCGCAATCGCTATGGCGGAGCAGGAGCGGCGTCAGACAGTCACCGTCCTCTTCATCGACATCGTGGGCTTCACCTCGATGGTCGACGACCTGGACTGCGCGGTCGTCCGCGCCCTGCAGCGGGACTACTTCGGCATCGTGTCCGACGTGGTCCGCGCGGGCGGCGGAGTGGTGGAGAAATACGTCGGGGACGCGGTGATGGCGGTGTTCGGCACCGGCCCGTCCGGCTTCGGCGCGGAAGCGGCCGCGGCGGCGGTCAAGGTGGGCCTGTCGGTTCAGGAGGCGTTGCGGGGGCAACTCCTGGCCGGCAGGTTCGCCGTCCGCACCCGGGTCGGGCTCGCGACCGGCGACGTGATCGTCGATGTGCGGGCGGCCCGCGACTTCGGGCACGGGATGATCAGCGGCAGCGTGGTCAACACGGCGGCCCGCCTGCAGGCGTACGCGCCGCACGACACGGTCGTGGTCTGCTCCCGCACCCAGGCGGTGACCGACGAGCTGATCGCCTATCAAGAGCTTCCCCCCGTGCGGGTCTCGGGCAAGCCACGCCCGCTCGACCTCTATCGAGCCCTGCAGCCGCAGCTGGTCGCGGCCGAGGAGTGCCACTGGGCGGTGGCGGCCTGAGCCTCGATCCGTGGATCGGCTGGCGACTGCCACAGACCAGCCCGGTCCACGGATCGAGGCTCAGGGCGATCTTCGGAGTCATGTGCGGCCCTGGCGTACTCGCGCTGCTGGATCGAGATGGGAATGCGCCGGCGGCGGGCCTCGTCCAGGATCTGCTGCTGGATGCGGGCGGACGGCCCGTGCCCCACCAACACGGTCGAGCCGGCATCCGGGTTGTTGATTTTGGTGATGTAGCCGCTGGTCACGATGCCGGTCCGCGCTTCGATCCACTCTCGCGGATCGCTGAGCATGCCCTGCTCGCGGATCGCTGAGCATGTCCTGGCGGTGCCAGAGGCCCGCGTCGAAGTCCGACACCGCAGGGTCGGGCTCCTCGGCTGCCGGATTACTCGCGGCCGACGCGGCGTGCGCCCCCGCCGCCGAAAGAACGGGCTCCGCCCTCCGGCGACGCCCGTTCATTCGGTGAACGCGGGGGTTACGGCAGTTCGTAGTTCTGGTTGAGGGCAGCGCCCCGATCGGGCTTGTAGAGGTCGAAGCCGCGCGGGTCGCACTGCAGGCCGCCGTTGATGCAGTGGCGGACCAGGGCGTCCAGCGTCGGCCCGTCGAAGGCGTTGAAGACGTCGTAGTGGAACGAGTATCCGCGCCCGCTGGCGAAGTGGACGTTGCTCATGGCGCCGCTGACCGGCCAGGCCATCTTGAACTCGATCATCGGCACGGCCACCGGGTGGGAGCTCGGGCAGACCCCGAGGACCGGGTACGCCATGTGGCTCTTGTGGTCCGGAGTGTCCAGGTACAGCCCGTTCCAGCAGCTGGGAGACTGGAAGCGGACGTTGAGCTGACTGCCCGTTGCGCAGTTGGCCGGGATGTCCCAGTTGAAGGAGAGGTCGCCGCACTCGAAGCCCTCGACGGCGCCCGGGTGATTGCGGAAGTCCTCGAGAGTGGACGTCGGGCTGCCGACCACATAGCGCAGGCCGGACGGGAACGCCCGGACACTGCGGTAGTCGAGGACGCCGGACTTGTAGTAAATGACCTGCCGCCCGACCGGCTGCACCGCGGCGTCGCCGTTCAACAGGGTCGGCATCCAGTAGCCGGTCTTGTCACCGGGCGTGATGCACGAGGTGCCACCGGACCGCAGGCTCGCCAGCGTGGTGCCGGCGTTCGTGGTGGTGTTGCCCATGAACGTGTGCGAGTGCGAGGCGCCCGGCAGGCCGGGGAAGACGATCGGGTCGTCGTTGAGGTTGCCGCGGCTCACCGAGCAGTTCATCTGGAACTCGTGGTGGGTCGTGGGCGGGTTGGTGGCGGGTGGCGTCGCGGTCGAGGGGATCACCCCGGTCACCGGCGGGTCGGCCGGCACGTAACCGGGGCCGCCCGTGGGCGGCGGCGTGGTGAGCGATCCGTAGACCTGGAACTCGTACAGGGAGTAGCCGTAGCCGGTGCCGCGTTGCGTTCCGTAGACCCGGACGTAGCGACCGGAGCCGGTGACCGCCAGGGTCTGCGTGCCGCCGGTAGCCGTGCTCGTGCTGTAGACGGTCGACCACGCGTTGCCATCGGCCGAGGTCTGGATCTGGAAGGCTTGGGCGTACGCGGCCTCCCACACGAGCTTGACCTGGCTGATCGTCGCCGTGCCGCCGAGGTCGACGCGGAGCCACTGTGGATCGCTCCACGCGCTCCCCCACCGGGTGGTGAGGTTGCCGTCGACGGCCCCGGCGGCGGGGGCGCCACCGTTCTCGGTCGACGAGGCGACCGTGGGCCGGTTCTGGGAAAGCAGGGTGTCGGCAGCCTGAGCAGCCTGGACACCGGTGAGGACGGCGGTCGCGGTGAGGGCCGCGACCGCGGCGAGGACAAGGAAGCGCCTGGGTCGATGGGGATTCACGAGGTCTCCTTCGGGGTTGGAGAGCGCTTTCCGAGTGTTACGCCGAGATGTCACGGGCGTCAATACGTACGCTGATTTCCGCTGGTTCCGGAACTTGGAGCGCCCTCGGAATCGAGTCGGCGGAGAGCGCTCTCCGCCTGTGCTATAAAGGCGTCTATGCGAACCGAGCGGCTCCCGACCCTCGAGGACGTGGCCCGGATCGCCGGGGTGTCCCGAGCCACCGCCTCCCGGGTGATCAACGGAATCCGCAACGTCGATCCCCACCTGCACGAGGTCGTCTGGGACGCCGTGGGGCGCACCGGTTACGTGCCCAACCGGCTGGCCCGTTCGCTGGTCACCCGCCGCACGGGCACGGTCGCGCTGGTCGTCTCCGACTCCGAGTCGCACGACGACGACCCGTTCATGGGCCGGTTCTTCGCGGACCCGTACTTCGGCCGGGTGGTCGGCGGCCTGATGAGCGTCCTGCGTGCCGCCGGCATCCAGCTCGCCCTGCAGATCGTCGGCACGGAGGAGCAGCGCACCCGCCTCGT
>DASRYP010000208.1:0-7660 GCA_035687165.1 Actinoplanes sp.
CGGGTACGTCGAACACGCCCGGCACACCCACGAGCAGAACCGCCGGGACGAGTACGCCGCCTACCTCGACACGATCGCCGAGGACAACCGCGCCAAGATCGTCGATGTCGGCCGCCGCGCCGACGAGGCCCGCCGCGCCGGCTTCACCCTGCGCGAGGCCGACTACCGGCGGCACGCCCTGGAGCTGAGCGAGATCGTCGCCGAGATCGACGCGCAGATCGTCCAGGTCCGCACCGGCGAGCTGGCCCCCGACCGCGTCGAGGTGGACCCACCGGCCTGGTCCCGCATCAACCATGACGTCGGCAACCTGGCCCCCGGCGGCATCCGCACCGGCGACCTTTCGGCCCTGGACGGTTTCGGCGGTCGCCCGCCCATCGACCGAACCCGCCACTACAACGTCGTCGGCGGCCTGCGCGCTCCCTTGGCCGTCCACCAGATCGACCTCGAGAACGCCGTCCCCCGCGACAACCGCGGCCAGGTGTCCCGCCTCCCCGATCCCCGCGCGGGCACTTGGTTCCGCCTGGCCAACGACGGCGGCCCCGCAGCAGACCCCACCCGAGGCCTGAACTGCGTAGACGGCACCCTGTCCCTGTTCGACACCTACATTCACGGCCGTCCGCGAGTCTCGGCCCCTCGAACCTTCGACGTCTACGCCCACGGCGACCCCGACCGCCCCCTGGGCGGCGAGACACAGGGCATCCAACGCATCCGCCTGGCCACCGGAAGCGACTTCCAGGGCCTCTGCCCCCACCTCCGCGACGCCGACCCGGCCGCTGCAAAACCCGCGATGGACCTGGCCGTCCAGAACTTGACCAACCACCTGCTGAACACCGGCCACGGCGCCTACGCCTTCATAGTCACCGACCTGGAAGGCGGCGGAAGTCACTCCTGGTCAGCTGTCAACCACAACGGCACCGTCCTCTTCCTGGACCCCCAAATAGGCCGGATCTCCGAGCACGCCCCCATGTACCGCCACCACGGTTTCCCGGCCCCCACCAATCTCGTCTCCTTGGAAGCCCTGGTTGTCGACGCCAACGGCAGCCCAGCCCCGTTGCCCCACCACGGCCCCGGCAATTGGTCAGCAACGCCACCCACTGGAGCCGACCCTGGCCCCGACCGCTCAGCGATCGAATCGCTGACGGCAGGTCAGCGAACTTTCCTTGAAGATTCGCTCACATCGGCAGAAATCAAAGCGCAGGAGGTTTCGCGCGATTTGTACGCTGCACTCGCGTCATTCTCCGGCTTTGCCCCGGAGGATCGGCCGCAGCTCGTGGATGAAGAGCAGCGAGTGAAGCGGCTCGGATCGCTTGCTCGCAAGTTCCTTACGCGACTACGGTCGAAGGGCCTCTCGCCGGAAAGTACACTCGCTTCTATCAAAGACCGCGTCAGATTCTCGGTCCTGGTGTCGCACCGGCGATACGGCGAATCGGTTCGAGCAACGCTCGACGCGCTGGAGGATCTCGGATATCGTTGCGCCCCTCTGGAGATCTTCTGGGCCGACCACGGCCGGCACAACGGCCTGAACGTCAACCTGACCGCACCCGACGGATTCGTCCTTGAGCTGCAGTTTCCCACCGAATCCTCGCTGGCGGTCGGCCACCGGACTCATGCGTTCTATGAACAAGTTCGGGACGCAACCCTCGCCCCGGAAGCGAGAGTCGAGGCGTTCCTCGAAGTGCTTCACATCAACAAGGAGAGTGGGATCTATGAAAGACCCCACGGCTTGGAGCTCTTGAACGATCTCGCCGACGGCGGGGGGCGCATCGATACGACCTTGGCCAACTGGCTGAAGGGCAAGCGGGCCCTAGCCACGGCTTACCGCGAGTACCTGTCCACAACTGGAGACTCGTTCGAGCAAGTGCTCCGGCGTTACGATCTCGACCTCGAAGATGTGCCCGGCACAGCGGAATTGGGTCTGATCAATGACTGACGAAGGGTTCTTCTACGACCTCGTGCTCTCGGACGACCAAAAATCGATCACCAACGTCCTCGCCTACCAGGAACGTCCTGGTCAGAGCCTTCGTGCGGTCATGTGGAGTGACACGGCCCACCGGTGGATCTACGCACCGGCGATCGTCGCCGACGTCCTCTACGACGATTCCGACCCCATGACAACCCAGCCTGCCGACCGGGCGACTGCCGAGAGGGCAGCATCGGCCGCGCTCCAGGCCGAACTTCCAGCCGAGTCCGCGCTGATCGCCTTGTGCGAGGAGGGCGAACGCATGGGGTGGCGTTACGGCCCTCCTGGACCGTAACACCGGCGCAAGGTTCGACCGTCCCACGGTCGATCTTGTAGGGTCTCGCGGCTCATCTCCTCGGGCACCGCCGTGACCTGGAACTCTCGGACCCGTCTCACCACGTGTCAGGGTTGATCAGTCTCACGACGAGTGGCAGATCCCCGGAGTTGGGCTCATCACTGGTCTTCGGCGTTGAAGTCGTAGGGCGGGATAGTCCATCGCAGCAACATCTCGCCCGCGCCGTCGGCTTCGAGCGTGACCGGATAGACCTGACCGGCGGCCCGCTCACCGCGGTGCCTCATCGAGTGGTCGCCCTGGTCCCATTCGATGCCGAGTAACTGGCAGCCGCCGACCTTGATCGCTCCGACGCGAAGCGGATGGTGCCACCCGGCTCGCCGGCATTGGTAGAAATCGGTGTGCTCGTCGATCGAGACCATGAGGCCTTTGCCGTGGAGGCGGTCACGCCAGGCGGTGAGTTCGGCCGCGCGCGCAGATGCTTCAGCCAACGGGAGGTCGAGCCACCCGTGAGGTCCGTCGACGCCGTGCTGTGCGATCCGTTCGCCGCCGAACTGCGCGTGAGCGTCGTCCGCGTATCGGCCCCAGTAGGTGACGTCGGCGAGCCCGTCGGCCGATTCGCCCGCCAATCCCGTCCACGCGTCCAGCCCCACAGCGTCGCCGATAACCATCCCGCACCGGTCGACGGGCAGGTCCCCGAGCCGGACCGGCGTCGATCGGTCCGCGGTCTTGGGCCACGGAAGTCCGAGACCGATCTCCAGCGTCGCGACCGTCGGCTCCTCATCGAACGGGGACGGTGAGGTGCTCGCCCTCACCCTCAACGGCTGGTCGTCAGCAGCCGGGACCGCGACCGCCTCGCACAGCCATTCGCGAAGATGGCCTCCTCCCAACGACGCTGCCGCCCTGGCGCGCTCGGACAGGGACTGACCCAGTGTCGGCCAGTAGTCGATCCACCCGGCCATGCCGAACACCAGCACACCGGACGGCGCATCGACAGTTCCCAGGTCGACGAAGACTTCAGGCATGCGCAGATTGTGCCGTCCCAGTACGACATCCCTCCTTCTCTCGGACTTCGACAGCTGGTATGGCTCCGCCCAGTCGGGTGCCGCGACTCGGGTTGAGGGATCTGGCGATGGCGTGGCGCTCCACCTCAGCCCATAACAAGCTGTTGAGGCCAATAGTAGATTACTTCTTGTATTAAGATTTTAATCTGCTACCTTAGAATTAGATCAGCCAGTCAAGCCACTAAGGGGCCTCAGGTGACCGTTCCCACCGGCTACGACCCGAACATCCGCTTCTACGCCACCCGCTATCAGCAGGGCGGGCGCACCGTCTTCTCCCTCGATCTGTCCTTGACCCAGATCGCCGACCTGCTGCCGGCGCCGGACCCGAACAACCCGACCGAGGGCAACCGCAAGGTGAAGGAGACTCACGCCCGCGACTTCGGTGACTACATCCGGACGACTCCCGACTGGGTGGCGCCGGCGCTCGTGCTGCGTGCGCCCGACATCTTCGAGTTCGAGGCGAAGGAGGAGGTCTCCGGCACCCAGTTCGGGATCATCTCCTTCCCGACCGACGCCCGAACCGATCTGCGGATCCTCGACGGGCAGCACCGAACCCTTGGCATCCACCTCGCGATCCGGGGCATCGCCGCCGACCTGGAGAAGTCCCGCAGCACGCTCGCCGCAGCCAAGAAGAACGGCGAACTCCAGGCCGTCCTGGACAACTTCCAGACCAAGATTGACAAGCTCACCGACCAGCGCGCCCGGCTGTCTCGGGACCGTACCTCGCTGCAGATCTTCATCGAGGACGACCAGACCGCCTACAAGCAGATGTTCTTCGACATCGCCGAGAACGCCCTGGGCATCACCTCCTCGGTCAAAGCCCGCTTTGACAGCCGCAAGGTCGTCAACCGCGCCTTGGACGGGGTCATGAAGCACGCGCTGTTCAAGGACCGCGTCGACCTCGAGCAGGACCGCATGGGCCGCGGCAACCCCAACATCGTTGGCGCCAAGCAGGTCGCCGAGATCATCCGTACCATCGCCGTCGGCATCGACGGCCGCGTCGGCCGCCGCCTTGAGGACGAGCTCGATGAGGGCGAGTTGGTGGAGAAGACCAACAACTTCCTCGACGTCCTGCTCGGCGCCTTCCCCGTGCTGGAGGCCGTCGCTGACGGCACCGCAACCCCGCAGGATCTACGCACGAGCAACATGCTCGGCTCCACCGTCATGCTGCGGATGCTCGCCGGGGTCTACGCCGAACTCACCGACCGCCAGTCCTTCGACGACGAGGACGTCACCGAGTTTTTCGTGCTGCTTTCCCCGTCGATGGCTGGCCCGATCACCGCCACCAGCATCTGGGTCGAGCACGTCCCCGACAACGTCTTCACCGTCGGGTCCCTATCGCCCCGCAGCCGCCGCCAGGATCTCAAGGTCCTCCGCGACACTATGGTCAAGTGGGCCCTCGACAAGCCCGTCTGGCTGACCAGCTGATACCGCACCCGGCATCACCCGCCGCAATTCGATGATCCGACCCCCTGAACTGGCTCAGAGGGACCGCGGACACCTCAGCCCGCTTAACTTCGAGAAGCGGATTGAGAGCACGGGATCAGAGATATTGCTTGAGCCAGTCGGGAATGCTCGGATCGTCAACCCCCCACGACTCCACGACCTTCTCGTCCTCCTGCCAGGTGTTTCATTGCCATCGAAGAACTTCTGCCTGTGGCACTTGTACATGACGACGGTGTCACCTTCGAGCCGGTACTCGTTCCAGTAGTAGTTCTGCTTCCCGTGGCCGTTCCACTCCCGGGTTGTGTAGATCGTCGTCATGGCGGCCGAGTGTAGCCAGGACGGCAGTGAGACGCCGCCGCACCTTGGCCACGGTGTTGGATACACGGCCCGCCGGGTCACCATCCAGGTCCGTGGCCAGGCGTGGCCGCAAGGGCAATCGAGTGGGAGCTGCGAAACAGGGTGACCCGCCGCGCCGACAGCCTGTCCGACCAGCAGCTGGCCGAACTGCAGCACGGGAAGTTCTGTTGCCGAGTCTTCCAACGCCTGGCAGAGCAGCAGCCCCGACCGAGGCCGAATTGTCCAGCGATGACTCTGGAAGCGATGCTCCCGCCGTGTCATCAGCGGTGCTACTCATCACCTCCGACAGAACCTGCGACCCGTTGGTCAAGAACGGCCGCGGTCTTCAGAACGGCGCGGGACCGCTTCCCGTTATCGCCATCCGGCCAGAGCCCACGATGGTTCGTGCTGGGATGAATTTCCATTCTTGCCCATCGGGCAGCCAGCCATAGGGGCACCCAAGAGCCACGCGATCGAGCGAGGTCAGTTCTTCGATCGGGCGAGCTTGGGTTCTACCCCTTGAAATCTCACGGCAACGCCGTATATGACATCCGTACGGCATCGTCCGTGAGATTACGGCGCGGAACGTGAGACCCTACAGATCTCGCTCTCACCGTCAGGTGATGGCCATGTCGACGAAGCGGGAGAGGTGGAGCTGGGCGGCGACCGTCACCGTGTCGGTCGGGCCGTTTCGGTGCTTGGCGATGATGAAGTCGGCCTCGCCGGCTCGGGGGCTTTCCTTGTCGTAGTAGTCGTCGCGGTGGAGCAGGATGACCACGTCGGCGTCCTGCTCGATCGAGTTGTGAGCCACGATGCCGTTCGCGATGAAATTGTGCGTTCCGTCCACCGTGGCATCAAAGGTCGGCATGTCGCCGAGAGGTTCGATGGAGGCGATCTCATCCCAGAAGACGTCCGACGTGGCAAGGTCCGCCGACTCGGCCGATTTGGTGAGCTCAGCGATTCGGGTCAGCCGACCACGAGAGAACCGTCGCTGCCGGCCTTGGTGACCGAGCAGGTAGCTGCCGCTGTAACGCTCACCGAGCCGCGTGGCGAACTCACGATGAGGGAGCCCGGACGCAGCCATTGCCGCCTCAACCCGGGTTGGCACCGACCAGGAGATCAGGTCGACATTCGGGTTCGGCTTGAGTCGGTCAAGGATTTCGAGTGCTTCCGGGACGCGCTCGCCCCGCTCGCCATGACATCCGACCGAATGGAGGAAGCGCGCCTGATCCTCTGATCCCTGGACGACAACGTTCCAGCACTTGCCGTGGCCGTTCTTTGTGGTAGCCGTCAAATGCGACCTCACGCCAAACCGGAGCAAGGCGCGCTGCACGTTCTCAGCCAACCGCTGGCTCGTTGACGCGTAGGAGATCCGAACAATTGGACCGTGGCCGTTTCGGCTGATCGTGATTGACCCGTCGGTGGCCCACAGGTGACGCAGGAAAAGTGCAAGGCAGTCGTTCGGGAGTCTGAAGATCTGCTCCGGAATGAACTTGTTGCCGGAACTAGAGCCCCAGAGTCCGAGCGGCTCCAGCCAGACTCGGACGGGATGGAACCTGTTGTGCGTCAGCCGGGCCGGACTCGGTAGCCAGAGCTGCCACGTTCTTCCGAACACCTTACCCGACACCGCGATGCCGAACGCGTTCTTCGCGGCATCCTCCACGGCTGCTTTGTTGGCGGGGTCCGCGGTCGTGTACTTGACATTGTTCGGGCCGATGCTGCCGTCGCCGAGTAAGTGAGCCAGCAGGATCAGGCGATCCTCATCCCACTGTGCTGGCACCTCCGGGGGCGGAAGGATTCGCGGCACCGCAAGGGCGACTCCCGGCGTCAGTTCGTCCAGCCGAGTCCATCCGTCGATGGTCAGGAACCGGTGATTCGCGGTCGCGTCCACTTCACGACCGGACGCCATCCGAAGGCGGAAGACAGGTTTGATCCCCGACGGAAAGGCCTTCAGGAGTCGAGAAGACACCAGTTTGTGGCGGCCGTCCACAGCCAGCACGTTGGGTTGGACCTGTGTCAGCACCAGCTCCCCCAGGGTAATCTCCTCGCCGGTGTCGGCGCGAAGGAGCCGAGTGGAGGCGGGCATGCATCCCGACTCACGCAGGTCGGACAGCTGCGGCCGCTTGTCGGTGCGCTGCTCAGGACCACGGTTCAGCTGTGACACAGCGATCACCGGGCACTCGATCTCCTTAGCCAGCAGCTTGAGACCACGGGACAGCTCCGAGACCTCCTGCTGGCGGCTCTCGGTCTTCTTCGGCGACGACATGAGCTGGAGATAGTCGATGACCAGCAGCTTGAGGTTGTGCCGCTGCTTGAGCCGACGCGCCTTGGCCCGGATCTCCATGAGGTTCATGTTGGGGGTGTCGTCGACGAAGATCGGGGCCTCACTGATCTCGCCCATGCGCCGGGCCAGTTTGCTCCAGTCGTCGTCGGTGAGCTGGCCGGAACGCAGCACGTGCAGCGGCACCCGGGCCTCGGCCGAGAGCAGACGCATGACCATCTCGATCTTGCTCATTTCGAGGGAGAATATCGCGCTGGCGCAGTTGGCGCGGATCGCCGCAT
>DASRYP010000209.1:0-2461 GCA_035687165.1 Actinoplanes sp.
TGCCCGTACCGCGTCCTGCCCGTACCGCGTCCTGCCTGAGCGCATGTTCGCCTAGCCCGCCTGAGCGCATGTTCGGCCGGCCGGGCTAAGCGCATGTTCGCCTGGCTGGACGAGGCCGTCGCAACGGTGGTCATGGGCCGATCGTCGGCACCGCGGGTCGCCCCGGAAGGCGGGTTTCGGATTCGTATACGCAGCGTTTACGCTAGGCTCGTGGAGGAGAACTACGAGTTCAGCGACGACAGCTACACCGCTCTGGGTGCTGCTGACGTGGCATGGCAGGACGCGGTGTTCGTGCTGCGTCAAAGCCGGCCCCTCATGCGCAGGCACACTGGTGTGGTGCTCACCGTTGCGGGCAGGGACCGGCAGGGACGCTGGCTGGCCGTGGCGATGATCGAACTCGACCCACACCGCGACGACCAGTACACCGTCGCAGGCGCGCGATACCTCGACGACGCGGAGTCCGCCTCGATCGAGCGGATGCTGAAGGGATAGCCATGACCGTCAACAGCGAATTCCAAGCCGCACTCGACAACCGCGACTGGACGGGTGCCGAAGTCGTCACCGACCGCCCCCGCGCGAAGATCGTGCACTCCGTGCGCCTGCCCGCCGAATGGTCCGAAGCCCTCGAGGCCGAAGCCGATCGACGCGGAACGACCCCGTCGCGGCTCATGCAGGACTACATCCTTGCCGGGCTCCAGCACGACGCGGCCGCACCCGAGGGCATCGTCACGATCAGCAGGGCAGCGTTGCACCAGGCCATCGACGCCGCGTTGACAAACGCCGCCTGACCTCTGCCGATCGGGTTCCGCGCCGATGGGCGCGGTTCGATCGACAACCATGATCGGCTGCGGCACGCGGACGCCCGACCGGCGGTTTCCCCCGGCGGCTGGGCCTCGATCAACTTCGTCACACCAGATGATCTATACCGGCGCGGCCGCGGCGCCCACTCCGGACAGTGGATCCGGGTCACGGTTACCCTCGATTCACCCACCGTGACATTCATGAACGTAAAACTATTTTTGCACCCCTCCCGTGAGCCGGAAAATTACAGAATCACATCGCGAACTACCTGCGTAACCCCTAAACAGTGACGTTGCGAAGGGACGACCGAGTGATCTATGTCGATGCGCCGTGAGAAGAGACGGATTTGCCAACGACTCCATATCGCTATACTTTAACATGCAAGTTTCGGAGTCGCCTTGGTTGCGAAGGTCCTTACCTGAGGGCCGCGCGCCATTGACCGGCGACATACCTGAAAGGTTGATTACCATGACTAGTTGGCGGAAGCAGAACCCCGCGTCAGTCGCCGGAGCAGTCTGCGGGGCGGCCGCCCTCCTGATCGGCATAGGAGTGGCACAGCCTGCCGCCGCCGCGGCGGCGCTCCCTCCGGGATCCAACTTCTTCGCTGGGTCCAACTTCACGGGAGCGCAGCACTCCGTCGATCTCAGCCGCCCCGAGTGCGTGAATCTCGCCGCGCCCGCTGCCTCAGCGGTCAACCTGTCTTCCCAGAACATCGCGGTGTACTTCGACGCTGATTGCAAGAAGGGGGCTCCAGGCGCCGATAGCGACCTCTGGTTCTCCCTTAGTGCCCTACACACGGCCAATTTCCCGGCACCGGCCGTCAGCTACCAGGTGACGACGACGCGGTAACCTCCCACCGCGGGATTCTGTCGTGCAGATCATGGACGGAAATCATGAATGCCGATCGTCGAACCAGGCCTGGCGCAAGGTGCTCTGGCGCGAGGTGATCTGAGTAGCGAGGGATGGGCTGCGCCGGCGCCGGCGCAGCCCATCCGCGTCCGGCAGTGGCGTGACCACCGAGCAGGGTCACGCGGCGAGTGGCGGGGACGTCGTTGACCGCCAGCGCACCGGGCGGACGAGGAGGAAGTCACCGGCGTGACGTGCGGCGGACGGTCCGGACCGATCGGACGTTGGCGAGCTCGACGTCGAAATCGCTGACCTCCGCCCGCAGGTGAACGCGGTCGCCGACGACCGCCACCAGCCGGTCCAGCAGAGCAGCAACGCCGCGATTACCCGTACGGTCGGCGAGCTGAACCGCGTGCCCGAGCCAGTCGGCCGCCAGCCCCACATCGCCGGCCTCGCGAGCGGCAATCCCCTCCTGGATGGCCGCCGCCAGCTCGGCCTGACCGGTGAAGTGGGCGACCACCGGGTCCGCCCCCAGGAACGAAGCCCGGTCGGCCGTCCACGTCGCCGTCACCCGCGACTCGGCCAGCGATACGTCACCACTGGCGAAGCCGATCCGGGCGGCCAGCCGCTCCTCCCCCGCCGAGCCGGGCGGCAGGTCGAGCCGAAGGTGAAACGACCGTTTCTCGCTGCCCCACGCGCCGGTCGAGTACGCCCCGATCCGAGTGCTTACCTCGTCCCGGCGGCCGGTCAGGTCGTCCACCTGGGGAAAGACCTGTCTGACGAACCGGATCGCCGACCCGGCCGGGTCGGCGAT
>DASRYP010000210.1:0-15749 GCA_035687165.1 Actinoplanes sp.
CGCGGTGAAGGAATGGCTGGTGCGGTCCCGGCCGGACGACCACGTGCTGGTGGTGACGGGCTCGCCCGGGGTGGGCAAGTCGGCTGTGCTGGGGCGGGTGGTCACCACGGCCGACGCGGGCATCCGGGCGACCCTGCCGGCCGAGGACGACGGGGTGCGGGCCGAGGTCGGGTCGGTGGCGTGCGCGGTGCACGTCAAGGGGAAGACCGCGCTCGACGTGGCGGTGGAGATCGCCCGGGCGGCGGCCGTGCGCCTGCCGCAGCGGGTGAAAGACCTCGAACCGGCACTGCGCAAACGGCTTCGGAAACGGCCCGGGGTGCGGCTCAACCTGGTGATCGACGCGCTGGACGAGGCGAGCAGTCCGGCCGAGGCACGCCAGATCATCGAGGAGATCGTGCTGCCGATCGTCCGCGAGTGCGGTCGCGACGGCGCGCAGATCGTCATCGGGACCCGGCCGGCCGACAACGGCGGGGAGCTGCTCGAGCTGTTCGGCCCGGCGCGGACGGTCATCGACCTGGACACCGCAGCCTACTTCGAGGTCGCCGATCTAGTGGCCTACGCGACGGCGACCCTGCAGCTCAGCGGGGCCGAGCGGATCGGCAACCCGTACGCCGAGGCGGCGGTCGCCGAGCCGGTGGCGGCGCGGATCGCCCAGCTGGCCGGGCAGAACTTCCTCGTCGCGGGGCTGGTGGCGCGGCGCCACGGACTGCACGACACGCACCCGGTCGAGCTTTCGTCGGTGAGCTTCCCGCCGGATGTGGATGCCGCGCTGGCGGCGTACCTGAAGCCGTTGGCGCCGGTGCGCTCGGTCCCGCCGGGGCTCGTGCTGACCGCGCTCGCCTACGGGCAAGCGCCGGGGTTGTCGATCGAGCTGTGGCGGATGTTCCTGGCGGCGCTCGGGGTGCGGGTCGAGTCCGACGACCTCGTCGCGTTCGCCCGGTCCTCGGCGGCGAACTTCCTGGTCGAGATGAGTACCGAGGGGACGACCAAGCGGTTCCGGCTGTTCCATCAGGCGCTCAACGACGCGCTCCTGCGGCAGCGCGGCCGGACCGAGAAAGATCAGGCCAAGGAAGATCAAACAGCGATCGTACGGGCCCTGGTCGCGCACGGCCGCGCGGTGGGCTGGGCGTCGGTCGACTCCTACTTGAGGCGGTCGCTGCCGGGGCACGCCGAGGCCGCGGGCCTGCTCGACGAGTTGCTGCTGGACGGCGACTACCTGCTGCACGCCGATCTCATCCGGTTGGGATCGGTCGCCGCCGACGCCGTCACCCCCGAAGGGCTGGCCCGGGCGCGTCTGTTGCGGCTCACTCCCCATGCCGTCACCGCGGAGCCGGCCGAGCGGGCGGCGATGCTCCGGGTCGCGGGTCTGCTGGAGAACAGCGACGTCACCGGGATCACCGAGGACGGCCTGCCTTATCGGGCGATGTGGGCCGAGGTCGAGCGGCGTCTGGAGTGGGCAGTGCTCGAGAGCCAGGCCAATTTCGCGCCGACGGTCTGTGAGCTCACGGTCGACGGGCGCAGCCTCGTGGCCGCACCCGGATTGAACGGCCTGCTGCACGTGTGGGATCCCGACAACGGGCAACGGCAGTTCACGATCGAGTCACCGGACGGCTTCTGGTGGAACGTCTGCGCCGCGACCGTCGACGGCCGGCCCGTTCTGGTCTGCGGCGGGTTGGACGGCCTGATCCGGTTGTGGGACGTTCGCACGGGCCGGCCGACGCGGACGCTGACCGGCCACACCGACGCGGTGATCTCGATGTGTACGAGCGCCGTCGCCGATCGCGTCTTCTTGGCGGCGGGAAGCCACAACGGGCGCCTGTTGATCTGGGACCTCACCGACGATACCGAGGCTCGCGAGCTGACTCGCGACTCTTCCACCACGGCGCCCTCCATCTGTGCCGTCGACGCGGGCGGGCGCACCCTGCTGGCCGCCCCTCTCGATAACGGCACCATCGGCCTCTGGGACACCGTGACCGGCGTGCTGATGCTTCAACTCGGCGAGGCCAGCCACACAGCGCGAAGAATCCTTTCGATCAGGACTGCCGAGGGCGTAGTGCTGCTTGCGGCTCTGCACGGGGCCGAGGTGTCGCTGTGGAATCCCGTGACCGGCCGGCCGCATCAGGTCACGGGCCGGGGTCCGGGTCGATATTGGACCGCGCTCGACCGGATCGAGGTGGACGGAAAAGACCTCCTGGTCACCGCGCACAACGGCGAGCTGCAATTGTGGGACCCGGCGACCGGGGAGACGGAGCGGAGCATCTCGACGGGAGACCTCCGGCTCCGATCGCTGTGCGCGACCCGGGTACGTGGCCGCCCGGCCCTGGCCGCGGCCGGCGACGACGGTGCCGTGCACGTCTGGGCCCTCGAAGCCGAGAGGCCGGCGCCGGCCACGAATCCGCGACAGACCCGGGTCGACGCCGTCTGCGCGGTGGCGACCGGCGATCGCACCCTGGTGGCCGTCGCCTCCGACGAACACGGACTACGCATGTACGAGCCCGGCACCGGGCAGCACGTCGAATATCCCGATTTCCTCTCGGCCCGCGCCTTGGTCGCCGCCACGGTCGGAGGCCGCACGGTTCTCGCCGTGTCGCACGACGACTTCGTCTTGAGGATGTGGGACCCGGGGAACGGCCGGTTGCTCCCCACCCCTCTGGGTGCGACGAACCGGGCCGACCTGCTTTCGCCGGTGCCCCACGCCGGCCGGTCGATGCTCGTGTCGTCCGACGGAGACTCGATCAAGCTCTGGGACCTGGACGCCGGTGGCCGCCGCCGGTTGGGACCACTGCGCTCATTGCTGCTCCGTCGATTCTTCCGCCGCAGCAACTCCATCGTGGCGATGTGCGCGATCACGGTCGACGGCCGGACGTTGATGGCCACCGAGCTCATGCAGGACGTTCGGCTGTGGGATCTCCGGACGGGCTTCCAGCGTCATCGGTTCACGGGGCACACCGGATGGGTGACAGCGTTGTGCGGGATCACCGCCGAGCAGCCGGTTGTCGCCTCGGCCGACCGGGAAGGCACGGTACGGCTGTGGGACCCGCGTACCGGCCGCCTGCTGCACGAACTGCGCGGCCACACCGATGTGGTCTCGGCGCTCTGCACGATCACCGTGGGTGGGCGGACGATGCTCGCCTCGGCCGGCGCCGACCGGACCGTACGACTGTGGGACGTCGACTCCGGCACCCCGTACCTGACCATTCCGGTTCACCACAGCGCGGAATCCTGCGCGGCGGTGGACGACCTGCTCGTGGTCCGGTTCAAGGCGGGGCTGCTGGCCCTGCGCATCCACTGACGACATCTGGCATCGAAGGAGACGACGTGGCCGAGACGACGCAGGTGGTGACCTACTCCGTCGGGGAGGGGGTCACCGTGGGGATCGAGATCGCACCGGTCGACGGCTTCGAGCCGGCCGGGATCGACGACGTGGCCGGCTATGTGCAGGCCGCGGTCGCGCCGGCCATCACCGCCGCGCGGGCTGTGCTCGAGCAGGTCCGGGCCGTCGCGCCCGACACGGTGCAGGTGAAGTTCGGGGTGAAGGTGACCGGGACAGCCAACTGGCTCGTCGCCAAGGCCGCCACCGAGGGCAACTTCGAGATCAGCATGACCTGGGACCGCGGTGGGCGGCCCCCGGCCGACGACGGGGGTTCCGACGACGACGGGCCTTCGGCCGAGTGATCAGGCGACCAGCGGTACCCGGTCGGTGAGCTGGCTCAGGGCCTCCGTGCCGTCGACCGGGCTCGAATACAGGTAGCCCTGGCCCAGCGGGCAGCCCAGCCGGGCCAGCAGGTCGTGCTGTTCGGGTGTCTCGATCCCCTCGGCGATCACGGCGATGTCCAGGGCGCGCGCAGCGTCGACGATGCCGGTCACCAGGGCGAGCCGCTGCGGAAGCTCGTTCACGACCGACTTGTCGATCTTCACTACGTCGACCGGGCGACGGCGCAGCTCGGCCACCGAGGAGGTGCTCACGCCGAAGTCGTCGATCGCGATCCGCACGCCGAGTTCCCGCAGCTTGGCCAGGTCGTGCCAGACCGCGTCGGGCAGGTCCTCGGTCAGTTCGAGCACGAGCGCCCGGGGCGGCACCCCGGCGTACGTCAGGGCTTGTCCGACCTGGTCGACGAAGTTGCCTTCGCGGAACTGGCGGGCCGAGACGTTGACGCTGACGTACGGCTGCCGGGTGCGCGGCAGGATGCGCCGCCACTGCGCGACCGTGTGCAGGGCCTGGTCGAGCACCCAGCGGCCCATCGGCACGACCAGGCCGCTCTCCTCGGCGACCTCCAGGAACTCGGCCGGCTGGACCAGCCCGCGAGTCGGGTGGTGCCAGCGCACCAACGCCTCGAAGCCCACCGGCTCGTCCGTCGCAAGATCCACGATCGGCTGGTACGCGAGCAGGAAGTGACCCTCGTGCACCGCGTGGTCCAGCGCCGACCGCAGTTCCAGGCGCTCCACCATCGTGTCGTGCAGGCGGCCCTCGTACCGGCGCCACTGGTTCTTGCCCGCGCCCTTCGCGACGTACAGGGCCAGGTCGGCCTGGCGCAGCAGTTCGTCGGCGGTGTCGGCCTCGGGCGTGGTGGTGATGCCGATGCTGGCCACCGCGGTCAGCATCGTGCCGTCGTCGAGCGGGATCGGCTCGGCCAGCGCGGCCAGGATGCGTTGCGCGGCCTCCTCGACCGCGCCCGGGTCCTGCACGTTCTCGATCAGCGCGGCGAACTCGTCACCGCCGAGGCGGGCCGCGGTGTCGTCGGCGCGCAGGGCACCCGCGATCCGGTTCGCGACGCCGATCAGGAGTTGGTCGCCCACGGCGTGCCCGAGCGTGTCGTTGACCTTCTTGAAGTCGTCCAGGTCGATGAAGAGGACGCCCACCACCGAGCCGTCGCGGGCGCTGCGGGCCAGCGCGTGACCGAGCCGGTCGTGGAAAAGCACCCGGTTGGCCAGTCCGGTCATCGCGTCGTGGAACACCCGGTGGGTCAGCTCCTGTTCGAGCCGGCGGCGCTCGGTGACGTCCCGGAGCGTGAGCACGAGCGCGGCCACGGTCGGTTCGCTGCGCAGGTCCTGGCCGTGTACCTCGAGCACGACCCCGGCCCGGCCCCGGAAGTCCAGGCCGTCCTGGGTGCCGGTGCCGAGCCGCAGCGCGGCCAGCACCTCGGCCAGGCGTTCATGCTCGCCGGGATCGACGGCGGCGGCCATCGGGCGGCCGGTCGGGTCGGCGCCGAGCACGGCGGTCGCGGACGGGCTCGCGTACCGGACCAGGTCGTCGTCGCCGACGATGAGGATCACGTCGGAGGTCTTCTGCACCAGTGTCCGGAAGTACGTCTCACGGTTGCGGCGAATGACCTCCTGGCTCAGGCCGATCCGCTCCAGGGCGAGGGCGGCCTGGGTGGCGAGCACCTCGATCGCGTGCGACAGCCCCGGCAGCGCCGGGGTGGGGGCGCTGACGTGCAGCACCCCGACGAGCGGGTCGCCGGTGGGCCGGTCCGCGAGCACCATCGGGCAGCGCAGGGTCAGGGCGAACCGGGCCAGCCGTACGGAGACCGCCCAGTCGACGTCGCGGGTCGGCAGCACGCGGGCGGCAGTCCCGGTCTCGCGGTCCACGGCGGCCTGGGCGACGGCCTCGGGTGAGAGCGGCCCGTTCTGGGCGATAGTCACGGCCAGCACGACGCCGTGCGGGGTGCCCGGGGGCAGCAGGTGGGCAACGGCCGTGCGTACGGCGGCGACGACCTGGTCGGTGTCGGCGGCCGAGACGAGGGCGGCGGACGCCTCGTGCAGCGCCCGCTCCCGGGCCAACGCCTGCCGGTGGCTCGCCATGATCCCGGCCATCCGCGCCAGGACCAGCAGGAACGTGAGCGCGCTGAGCGCGGCGACCACGGTCAGGTCGGGCCCCTCGCCGGCGCGGAACATGCGCACCACGAGGACGACGGGCGCGATCATCGAGGCGATCCCGAGCAGCACCAGGCGGCCGCGGTCCCCGTCGGGCGTCTCGACCGGGTGGTCCAGCTCGGCCATCGACGGGTGCAGGGCGGCCAGGCCGGCCGCGGTGTAGAGCACGAGCCGGCCCAGGCCCACGACGACGGGGGCGGGCCCCTCGATCAGGGCGAGCTCGTAGCCGATGTCGGCGAGGAGCAGAGCGACGACCCCGGCGCCCAGCAGGCGGACGGAGACCACGGGCCAGCCGCTCATAAGGAGGCGGGTCACCATGCCGAGCAGCAGCAGATCGCCGAGGGGGAAGGCGACCGTCACCCAGAAGTCGGTGCGGTGCAGGTTCGGGCCGATCAGGAAGCTCCAGGCCAGCAGCGCGACCCCCGACGTGATCGTGAGGGAGTCGAGCAGCGCGGCCCGGTCGTGCGACCCGGCCGTACGCCGCCGCAGGAGCACGCCCGCGAAGACCGGATAGGCGGCGGTGACGAGCAGCGCCCCGGCGATGACCAGCCCCGGGACGCCGGACGTGGCCCAGTCCGGCGCCTGGTAGAGAGCGGTACCGACGGCGCTCAGCGCGATGCCCGCCGCCAGCAGCCGCCACGGCAGGCGGCGCTCCGGCCGGTGTCGCCGCACACCGAAGGCCACGACGCCGATCGCGGTGGCGCCGGCGAGCAGACGCACCGCGGCCTGCACGCCGGATGACGCGGGCACGAAAAGCGCCGCGAGCACAATCATCCAGCTGCCGAAGAGTGCCGCGACCCACCGTAGGGGCATGCGTATTCCTTTGATCGTCTCAGGGGGGCCGCGTCCCTGATCGGTCCGTCGCGGCGAGAGTTGAGCAACCAGGCACAATCGGTAGGTGCTCCTGGAGTTCATTCGCGGCAATACGACGGCCGCCCCTGTCCCGTTCGTCCCCGAGATCACGCTTTACCAGGCGGACGAGCCGATCGCCCTCTGGGAGAAAACCGAGCAGTCCGGCGCCGAGCAGCCGCCGCCGTTCTGGGCCTTCGCCTGGGCGGGCGGCCAGGCGCTGGCCCGGCACGTGATCGACCATCCGGACCTGGTCTCCGGGCGTTCGGTGCTCGATCTGGCCACCGGCTCGGGCCTGGTCGCCGTGGCCGCCGCCCGAGCGGGCGCGACCCCGGTGACCGCCAACGACATCGACCCCTACTCCCTGGCCGCCGCCGAGGCCAACGCCGCCGCCAACGACGTCCCCGTCCGCCTGCTCGAGGCTGACATTTTGGACACGAACGACGAGTACGGCGTGATTCTGGCCGGGGATGTCTTCTACAGCCGCGAGATGGCCGCCCGGGTGCTGCCGTTCCTGCGCCGTGCCGCCGGCCGGGGCTCGTTGGTGCTGGTCGGCGATCCGGGCCGCGCCTATCTGCCCGACTCGGGCCTGATCGAGCGCGCGGCCTACGACATCCCCGTCCCGGTGTCACTCGAAAGCGTCCCGACCCGCCACACCAAGGTCTGGCACCTCACCACCTGAGCCCCATGAGCCGCCACAGCCCCATGAGCCGCCGCGCGGTTCGGGAGCTCGGGCACGACGGCTGGGCCGCAGCGGGTCTACGGCCGGGAGTCGGCACTCTGCTGGGACTGCTGGTTTCGGGCTGGTCAGGACTCGTACTTCAGGAGGTTTTCGCTATTAGGGCCTGGAGGCTGAAGCCGTCTTCGACTGTGTTGTCGGGGGTGGGGCCGTCGGGTTCGACGGTGGTGCGGGGGGACGGCATGAGGATGGCTCGCTGGATCCCGGCGCGGCGGGCGCAGACGAGGTCGCGGCGGGGGGTGTCGCCGACGAACCAGCAGTCCTCGGGGGACAGGCCGAGCTCGTCGGTGGCGTTCCAGATCATCTGGGGGTTGGGTTTGCGGACGCCGGCCTCGTCGCTATAGATCTGGACGGCGAAGAAGCGGCCGATGTCCGCCTTGTCGAGGAAGTCGCGGTGCGCGGCGCCGGACAGGGTGTTCGAGACCACCGCCAGCGGGATGTTCGCGGTGGCGGCGGTGTGCAGCGCCTCGGGGATGCCGGGGCGCAGGGCCCAGTTGTCGCGCCAAGCCCACTCGTAGCTCAGCTTGCGGGCGGCGCCGCGCACCGGAACCTGCGCCGCGGGGGGCCAGCCGGGCAGGATGAAGCGTTCCCACACCTCGGCCTGACTCAGCTCGTCGGGCCAGTCCTCGTCCCGCCAGGCGGCGTAGGCGGCGGCACCGTCGGTGAGTGAACGCTGGATCTCGCCGGGTGTGAGCGTTCCCTTGATCAGGTTGAAGATGCGCAGGACGAGCCCGGGTGGCGCGGTCCGCCGCGGCGGCGCGTCCGCGAGCACGCCGCCGAAGTCGAGCAAGATCGCAGCCGGACGCATGTCAGCGGGCGGGGCCGAGGGTCCAGGCGCGCACGCCACCGACGATGCCCGCGGTGTTCGGAACCACCACGACATCGTCGCCCATGCGGGCCAACTGGGTGGCGGTAATCAGGCGCGAGTTGCCGCCGCCCAGATAGAGCCGATCCCATAGGAAGACGGGGCGTAACCCCTCGACGACGTTACGCACCCGGCGGGACCAGAGGGCGTCACCGAGGCGGCGGCGTTCGTGCTCGCCGATGTAGGTGTCGTAGGACATGCCCCAGCGCACCGGCGCCTGTGACATCTCGAGGTGCGGGGCGAGCGCGCCGCCGTCGAAGAGTGCGCAGCCCAGGCCCGTGCCGAGCGTCAGGACCAGCTCGTTGCCGGTGCCCGCGACCACGCCGGCCCCGTGCACCTCGGCGTCGTTGAGCACCAGGGTGGGCCGGCCGAACGCGTCCTCGAGCGCGGTGCGGGCGTCGAAGCCGAACCAGGCCTGCTGCAGCTCCGGGTCGATCTTGGTGCGCGGGCCGCTGCGGGTGATGTAGTGCGGGGTCGCGACGACGACGCCGTGCCGCAGCATGCCGGGCATCCCGACGGTGACCCGGTCGGGGGCCGGCAACCGCTCGCCGAGCTGCACCAGCGTCTTGACGAAAAGGTCGGGGGGAAGCGGGTACGGAGTAGCGACTCGCAGCGGCTGGGCGCGCATCGTTCCTGCCTCGTCAAGCACGGAACCCTTGATGCCGCCACCGCCACAGTCGATCGTCAGGGTGAAAGCCACGCCGCCAGTTTGCCTGGCGGACATCTCCCCGCACAGCGATTGTGACCCGGTATCGTGCGGCGATGTCCAGGTCCGTCCGGGTGAGCACCCGCAATGCGAGTTTCCAGCAGTGGCAGGCCCTGCTGACCAACCGTACGAAGCGGCACCGCGCCGGGGAGTTCCTCGTGCACGGCGTACGCCCGATCTCCCTCGCCGTCGACCACGGGTGGGAGATCCGCGACCTGATCTACCCCGACCGGCAGTCCCTGTCGACGTGGGCCCGCTCGATCCTTTCGCGTACGGGGGCCCGGCCGGTGGCGATGTCCCCCGAGCTCGTCGCGGAGCTGGCCGGCAAGGAGGACGCCGAGCTGATCGCCGTGGTCGGTCTGCCCGAGCCGCCACCCCTGCCGACGACGGCCGACCCGCACCTGCTCGTGGTGATCTTCGACCGGCCGACGACACCGGGAAACATCGGGACGCTGATCCGGTCGGCCGACGCGTTCGGCGCGGCCGCGGTGGTGATCACCGGGCATGCCGCCGACCCGTACGACCCGAAGTCGGTGCGGGCGAGCACGGGCTCGATCTTCGCGCTGCCGGTGATCCAGGCCGAGGGGCCGGACGAGGTGCTCGACTGGGCATCCTCGTCCGGGGTGCAGATCGTCGGCACCGACGAGCACGGCGCGGTCGACGTCGCCGACCACGATCTGACCGGGCCGACGGCGCTGCTGATCGGCAATGAGACGACCGGGCTGAGTACAGCGTGGAAATTGTCGGCCGACGTGCTGGTCCGCATCCCGATCACCGGCGCGGCCAGCTCGTTGAACGCGGCCACGGCGGCGACCGTCGTGCTCTACGAGGCGAACCGGCAGCGCTCACTTCACTGAGTCAAAACTGCTCTTCACTGGGTTGAAACTGCTCTTCACTGGGTCAAAAGCGGGCGAACGACCTGATCGGCATGCGGGGGCCGAACTTGGGCGCACCGATGCCGCCGTGGGCGAGCAGGTCGCAGACCCGGCCGCGGTGGCCGCGGAACGGTTCGAGCAGCTCCAGCATCCGTTCGTCGGTGCCGCGCGCCTCGCCCGCCAGGGCCCAGGCGACGGTGTTGGGGATGTGGAAGTCGCCGACGCTGACCGCGTCGGGGTCACCGAACGCGACCCGGACGACCTCGGCGGCGGTCCACCCGCCGATGCCGGGCAGGGCGGTCAGCTGCTTGGTGGCCTCGGCCGGGTCGGCGCACCGCTCTAGCCGGGCGGCGACCACGGCGGCCTGCTGCAGGGCCTGGGTGCGGCGCTGCTCGACGCCGAACGGGTGGAAGGCCCAGTAGGGGGTCGCGGCGATCACGGCGGGGTCGGGCGGAAGCATCAGCTCGACCGGCCCCGGGGCCGGGTCGCTGAGGTTCTTGCAGATCATCCGGTACGCCCGGTGGGCCTCTTTACCAGTGACCTTCTGCTCCAGCACCGCACGCAGCACGCTGCGGAAGACCAGGCCGGTCGCGGGCATCCGGACGCCGGCGAACGTACCCGCCAGGCGCTTGATCAGCGGGTTGGCCGCGACGAGGTCGCGGAAGCCGGTGAGGTCGTCACGCAGGCCGGCGATGGCGTCGGCGCGGTCGATGATCCACTCCTCGCCGGGGCCGTAGGCGGTGGCGACCAGCTCGGCGCCGTCGCGGGCGAGGTGCAGGGTGGCCGGGCCGGCAGGGGTACGCGCCGCGAGCCAGAACTCGTCACCGGTGAAGCGGCCGCACGGGTCGAACCTGGGCACCAGCAGCGAGCGGACCGAGGCGCCGAACTGGTAGCGCTCCGGGGTGCTCAGCCTGCGGGTCACCGGAACACTGTGTCACTCGCCAGGGCGATTGCCCACTTCAGGGCAGGCCGATGGACAGGACGACGGACAGGCCGATGGCCCTGACCGCGCTCCCGGTCAGGGCCATCGGAAGGGGCGGCCGGACACCCGAGTGTGGTCCGGAACACCCACGGAGCTGCCGCGCTGTCGTCCGTCAGGGGGAAGGGCGACCACCCGGAGTCGATGGGGGGGGTCCCGCCAGGGGCGGGGTCATGTCGGTGACCCCGTCCCGTCCGGGATCGCCTCCGGGCTTGCCGCGGCGAGGCTCCAGGATCAGCGGCGACCGTTGCGAACCGTGATCCGGACCGCGTCGAAGGCCGGCGTCTGGTTGGCCCGCACCATCATCGGGATGCGGTGCGAACCGTCACCGCCCCACGAGGCGCACTGCACGATGCCGGCGGTCGGCAGGCCGGGGACCTGGATGTCGACCGAGTCCGGGGTAGCGCCACCCTTGCTGTCCTCGGTCGCCACGAAGAACGCGGGGACCGGGTCGGGCGCGGGCGCTTCGTTCGTGTTGGGCAGCAGGCGGCACGCGGTGTGGAAGTGACCGCGGACCAGGCCGTCGCGCAGGACCGAGCTCTCCACGTAGTAGCCACCGGCTCCGGCCGCGAGGAAGCGGTCACGGATCAGGTTGCGGGTGCTGACCCGCAGCGTGAACGGCTGGTTCACGGCCACCTGGCGCGGGGCTCGGGTGATCAGCAGGCTGGGGTTGTCCTTGGCCTCGCCGACCTCACCGAACTCGGTCGAGACACAGCGGCTGCCTTCCTGGAAACCGGTGTGCGGCGCCAGCTTGCTGGTGTCACAGCTGTTGGTCAGGACGCCCAGACCGGCGCCGGGGGGCGGGGTGGTCTGCGACTCGGCGGGCTGGGGCTCGGGCTGGTTGTTGCCGCCGTTGCCCTGGCCTGCGTTGCCCTGGCCGCCGTTGCCCTGGCCGCCGTTGCCCTGCTCACCGTTGCCCTGCTCGACGTTGCCCTGGCCGCCGTTGCTCTGCTCACCGTTGCCCTGCTCGACGTTGCCCTGGCCGTTGTCGCCGCCGGCGCCGGTGTCCGCGCTCGGGTCGGTGCCGGGGGCACCGGCCGCCGGGGCGGTCGTCGCGGCCTGGGTGGGCGGCGTGGTGGCCTCGTCGTCCTTGGTGTCGCCCACGTTGTTCATCACCCAGTTTCGGCAACGCGTACGCAGTGTCTGGGTCGACACGGTCTCACCGGCACCGTCGTCCGGGTGCTGGGTCACCGTACCGTTGTTGGTCGTGTAGGCGCCCTTGCGCGTCTCCGTGGAGAGCTTCGCGCGCTGCGGAGCCTCGACCTTGTCACAGGCGGAGAGTGCCTTGCGCTGGGTCTTGTCGGTGCTCGCGTTGGAGACCTGGGTGACGGTCACGATGCCGCCGAAGGCCACCAGCGTGGCAGCCACCGCGATGATGCGGCGCTTGCCGGAGAACCAGCTGTTGCTCCTGGATGCGCGCCGGTACTTGGACCTTCGCATGGGGGTGACACCTTTCTCTAACGCGATGGGACGAGGATCTGGGCTGTTACCGCGCCCGGAAGATACGCATGGACGTGACGACGCCGACCACGAGTGCGGCCGCGAGGACGAGCAGGATCACGGTGGTACTGACGCCCGGGATGCCGCCACTGCTGCTGGCGGCCGCGAGCATCTGCCCGTCCACCGGAACCGGGCCACTGCCGACGTTCGCGGGGGCGGGAGCGGTGGGAAGCGACCCGTAGTCGACGATGCCGCTCGATTCGAGCAACGTGATGTGGGTCAGAACGAACTGGTTCGACTCTTGGGCCAGCTTGCGCACGGCGTCGTTGCGCGTGCTGGCCCGGATGGTCGAGATCGCCGGGAAGATCTTGCCGTGGGCGGCCCGCAGGCGGTCGACGAAGATCTGGTCGAACGTCGCGGCGTTCGCGTCACGCATCTCCTGCAACCAGTACATTTGGTCGCTGTTCGGCGTGTTCGGCAGGTCGATGTTGAGCTTCGTGGCCGCGTCCCGGTCGAGCTTGTCCAGGACGACGTGCTGCGCGGCGATCGCCTTGCCGATCGCGACGACCCGCGGGTCATTCGACTTCTGCTGTGCCATGTTGCTGGCCGGGATCTCCCAGAGACCGGCGAGCCGCACCTTGATCACGAAGTCCTTGTCGGCATCGCTGACCGCTCCGACGCCCTTGTCGGTCAGCCCCGTCCTGGGGGGCACCGGAACGCCGTCGCCCGGAGCCGCGTGGGCCGGGGCGATCGGCGCGACCAGGAACGTCAGAACCGCTGCCGAAATGCCCACCAACCAACGCGTCGAGCGGCGCGTAGACCGAGCGGTAAGCATTTATCTCTACCTCCGAATCAGCGATTTCTTAAAGGACTTTTAAGTCAGTAGCTGTAGTCGCTGCCCGTGCCGCCGGCGTCACCCGAATCGGCATCGGAATCAGCGGCCGGCGGCGCGACGGGCTTGGAGACCTTGGGCAGGCAGGTCAGGTTCTTGGCGCCGTCCGGCTGGATCACGAACCAGGAGCCGTTGACGTTCTGGCCCCGCCAACTGCCCGGCTTGCTGTCACCGACGTAGGTGTAGAGCGGCCAGCCCTTGAGCGTGAGCTGCTTGCTGCCGTCCGCCCGGGTGACCGTGCCGACGAGGCTCGAGGCGACGCCCTTGAGGGCCGGCTTGCCGTCGTTGGTCAGCGCCGGCGGCCAGACCTCGGCGCAGTCGCCGACACAGTTCGACTTGGCCGGCTTGCTGCCGTCCTTGTCGAAGCGGTAGAGCACGAAGCCCTTCTCGTTCACCACGACCTTGCCCATCCGAGCCACCTTGGAACCGGTGAGCTTGTCGGTCGACTCAGCCGCGCTGAGCTTCGGGGCGGCGTTGGCCGCGGCCGGCGGCGCCGTGGCATTGGGGTCGGCCTCGGCGTCCGGCGCGCTGGTCGCGTCGGGCGCGGCGGTCGCACCAGCGGTGGCCGCGACGTTGTCCGAAGCGGGCTCCGTGGCATTGCCGTAATCGGCGGCGTTGTATCCGGCCGGGGCGCACGCGGACAGTGCGAACGCCGCGGCGATTGCGGCGCCTACGACCATCAACTTTCGCTTCTCCGGTACCACGAGCCCTCCAGGGGAGTTGCTTTTGTTTGGCGTTTCCGGGCAGTAGTACGCGGGCAAGGTCGCGGCGGTTGAAGAAAGTTCCGATCAATTTCCCAGTTTTTCCGCGTACCCCTCGGGACCTGCTCGGCTAAGCAAAAAGAAAGGATCCCGGCCGATCGGCCGGGATCCCTTTCCGTGCAAGATCCGTTACGGTACGCGCACCAGGGTCTCGCCGGCGCCGTTCGCGGTGACCTCCTGAACCTGCACGTGGGCGATCTTGTCGCGTGGGGTCGCGGTGATCGCTTGCAGCAGCAGCGGCTCGGAGTTCGCCGCAGTGCCCCAGCCCTTCTCCCCCACCGTCCACGAGACGAGCGGCTCGGTGGTGCCGTCGGTGTGCACGGCGACCAGGCGGCACGCCTTCGGCCCGGTGATGTTGGAGATGGCGAACGAGATCTGGGTGCCGAAGGCCTTCTTCTCGAAGGCGACCGACGCCTGGACGCCCGTCCGCGGGTCGGAGCCGTCGAAGCGCTCACCGCTCAGGTCGGGACCACCGATGCCCGGACCGCCGTCGGCCGTGTTGGGCAGCGGGTCGAGCTGGCTGTCGTCGCGCTGAGCGGTGTTGGTCGTGGCCGGGCCTTGCTTGTCGCCGCCCAGTTGACCACCGACGAAGAACGCACCGATCGACAGCATCGCGAAGACCACCACAGCGGCGGCCAGCGAATAAAGCCGCCGACTGTTGGCCCGGTGCCGCTCACGGCTGGCCTCGCCGATGACCTTCTGCAGCATGAAACCGTCGCGTCGGGTCTCCTCGGCGGCGATCACAGCGTTCGCGTCGACATCGGCCAGCAGATCGGCGACCTCGACGAACGACTCCAATTCGTACGCGCATCGCGGGCACTCGATGAGGTGATCCTCGAAGAGCGAGGCATCGCGCTCGTCGAGCACGCCCAGGGCATAGGACGCGACGTCGAAGTGGTCTTCCTGCGTCATTCGGTCACCCCCCGTTGCTGCAATGCCGTCCGCAGCGCACGCAGAGCGTAATACACCCGTGACTTTGCGGTACCGAGCGGAAGATTGAGCTTCTCCGCCGCCTCCGGAACCGTGCGGCCCCGGAAGTAGGTCTCGATCAGGATCTCGCGGTGCGACTGGCTGAGCTCGCGCAGCGCGTCGGAGACCGTCATCGACTGCAGCACGCGGTCGGTGTCGTCGGTCTGGCTCGGGAAGCTCTCGAGCTCACGGTCGTAGGTCTCGGCCGGACGGGCGCTCGCGCTGCGGTGATCGTCGATCGCGATCCGCCGGGCGACGGTCACCAGCCACGGGCGCAGCGACTGCTGCCCCTGAGCGCCGAGCCGGTGCGCGTTGCGCCAGGCCCGCAGCAGTGTCTCCTGCACGATGTCCTCGGCGCGCTGGCGGTCACCACCGGTCAGGCGCAGCACGAACATCAGCAAGGGGCCGGCGTGCTCCTCGTAGAGCATGCGAACCAGAGTGTCCTCGTGAGTCGCGCCGCCCGGGTTCGCGGCCTCATGCCGCGGCGCCTGCTTGGGAATCACCGAACCACCGTCGTCCGCACTACGGCTCCCGTCGAGAGACTGCCACCGTCCACCGGAATGCTGCTGTGTCATCAGGCGCACCCCGCCCGGCGCCAGCCGATGTTCGGCCACCGCTTGCATCGATACCTCCGCCCGAAGCTTTCCCCGTCGCCTGAGATACGGCTGGGGACAGCCCTCGGGATCAACGCGGACGGGAAAATTTCCGGGAGCGGTCTCAAACGATCCTCCGGTCTCGTGTGTGGGGGGGGCACGAGGCGCCTCGGTGAGCGATCTAAATTAATTGATCTGCACCGATAT
>DASRYP010000211.1:0-2804 GCA_035687165.1 Actinoplanes sp.
CGCGCTGACGAGCTGGGGGGCCGGGGCCGGGGCCGGGGCCGGGGCGGCGGCGGGGGTTGTCGCGACTTGATCAACCCGCGTGACAGTGGCCACTGCGGGCGCCGCGGTCTCCAGCTGAGCGGGCGCGACGTGGGCGGCCAAGGCCAGCGCCAACATGGCCATCCCGGCGAGAAAGCGCAGCCAGCGGCGCCCGGCCCAGTCCCGGGGAAGCACTCGCGCCACGGCCGTCACACCGACCAACCTACCTTTTCGCCGCGAAACGCGCAGGGCTCCAGCGAGTTACGGCCCGATCAGTGTCTTTCGCTCGAAGGGGTGATCGACGAACGACAGTCAGGACCGGTCGTCTCCGAACACGCGGGAGTCCTCCTCGTGCAAGACCGGCGACGACAGCGGGGGTGGAGGACAGCGGGGGCGGACGACAGTCGAGGTGGACGACAGTGGAGGTGTCAGCGGGACGATGTGGTCGCTGGTCTGCCGCTGGGCCGGCGTTCCGTTTAGGCGTTGAACTATTCGGGGTATCGAGGTTCATCCCCACGGCATAGGAGGCCCCGATGCGCGCAGGCTCGATCGGCGGTTTGATTCTTATCATTTGGCTCGTTCTCGGCGGCGTAGCCGCCTATGAGCGCGGCTACTTTTCCGACACCGGCGACACCAGCTGTGCCGAGTTCGGAACGATCGTCGTCACGACGGTCGCCGGCCCCCTCAACTGGGTCGGCGTCAACCCGAAGATCACGTGTGACATCCCCGAGCCGAGCAAATAGAAGACGTTCGGCCACGATCGACCGGGTGGTCACCCGGAACAGGCGCGGGCCGGGCGATCGTCGCCCGGCCCGCGAAGCTCATCCTGGAACGCTCATCCTGGAACGCTCAGCGTCCACCGGTCCGGCGGCTGCCGGCGCGGGTGCCCGCTGAGAACGCGGCGGCGCCGCCGCGTGACTGGCTGGTGTGAACCGGCGTCGAACCCGTGCGCGACTGGGTGGTGTGAGCGGCGCCCGAAGACCCGCCCCGCCGTCCGCGCGACGAGCTCTTCTGCTCCGGGACCGAGCCGCCCTCGGAGCGTCCCCGGCCACCGCCGCCACCGCCACGGGTGCGTGCGGGGCCGCCCGAGCTCGTGCCGCGGGCCGGCGTGGGGGGAGCCGCGCTGACCGGCGGGGGCGAGACGAACTTGCGCTCGCCCGGCGCCAGCTCGGCCAGCAGCGGGTCACCCGGACGGGTGCGGCTGGTGGTCGGGCGCACCCCGGCCTTGCGGGTCAGGTCGCGTACCTCAGCCTGCTGGTCGTCGGTCATCAGGGTGACCACCGTGCCGGCGTTGCCGGCCCGTGCCGTACGGCCCGAGCGGTGCAGGTAGGCCTTGTGCTCGACCGGCGGGTCGGCGTGGATGACCAGGCCGACGTCGTCGACGTGGATGCCCCGGGCCGCGATGTCGGTCGCCACCAGCGTCTCGGCGCTGCCGTCGGAGAAGGCGGCCATGTTGCGGTTGCGCGCGTTCTGGGCCAGGTTGCCGTGCAGCTCGACGGCGGGGACCCCGGCCGCGATGAGCTGACGGGTCAGCACCTTCGCGCGGCGCTTGGTGCGGGTGAAGACGACCGAGCGGCCCGGCGCGGAGAGCAGGTCGACCAGGACGGGGAAGCGGTCGTCACCCCGTACGTGCAGGACGTGGTGGCTCATCTCGATCGGCGCCTCGGCGGCCGAGTCGACGGCGTGCGTGACCGGCTTGTCCAGGAAGCGCTTGACCAGCACGTCGACCCCGTTGTCCAGGGTGGCCGAGAAGAGCATGCGTTGACCCTGGCGCGGGGTCTGCTCCATCAGTCGGCGCACGACCGGCAGGAAGCCCAGGTCGGCCATGTGGTCGGCCTCGTCGAGCACGGTGATCTCGATGGCGTCGAGCGAGGCGTGGCCGTTGCGCAGGTGGTCGTCGAGCCGCCCGGGGCACGCCACGAGCACGTCGACGCCCGCCTTGAGACCCTTGATCTGCGGGTTCGCGCCGACGCCGCCGAAGACCACGAGGGTACGCAGTCCGGTGGCGGCGGCCAGCGGTGCCATCGCCGCTTCGATCTGGCTGGCCAGCTCGCGCGTCGGCGCCAGGATCAGCGCGCGCGGGCGGCCGGGACGCCGTGGCGTGCCCGAGGCGGCCAGGCGGGCCAGCAGGGGGAGCACGAACGCGAACGTCTTGCCGGAGCCGGTGCGGCCTCGGCCGAGCACGTCACGGCCGGCCAGCGAATCGGGCAGCGTGGCGGCCTGGATGGGGAACGGGGTAGTGATGCCGAGATCAGCGAGGGCCGCGGAGAGCACGGCAGGCACACCGAAATCGGTGAAGGTGGTCATGTAGCTGGAGCTCCTGAAGGTTGAGGGGACGACCTGCCCGGCGCAGACTCTTCTGCTCAGTCGCGGCACAGGTGGCCGATCCGAGGGACTGGTGCAAGCGGCACCCCGGTCCGCGATCAAGCATACCCGCCATGGGATGCAACTGCCTCGCACCCGTTCAGGACCCGTCTCGCACCTTGCACGGTTCACCTTTCTCCTCAGCGCCGGGAACACCCCCTCCCGGTCCGGTACCTCGAGGAGAACCCCCCATGAGCGGTGCTATTCCCGAACGTCGGCGTACGGATGTCGTCAAGGACCACATGCCGCTCGTCGGCCACCTGGTGCGCGAGATGCTGTCGCGGGTCCCGGCCCACGTCAACCGGGATGACCTGCTCTCCGCCGGGTACACCGCGCTGGTGCACGCCGCCCGCGGCTACGACGAGCGGCGCGGGGTGCCGTTCGTCCGGTTCGCCGCAGCCCGGGTACGCGGCGCCCTGCTG
>DASRYP010000212.1:0-5774 GCA_035687165.1 Actinoplanes sp.
GGCCCCCGGTGAGCCGCTCACGCAGCAGCTCAGTGAGGAGGAACGGCGCGAGATGGTTGCCCTGGATCGTCGCCTCGAACCCGTCCACCGTCCGCCGGTAGCCGTCGACCATGCCGCCCGCGTTGTTGGCCAGAACGTCGATCGTCGGGTACGTCGCCAGGAGCCGCGCGGCCAGGTCGCGAACCTGATCGAGGTCTTCGAAGTCGGCGCGGAACACGCCCGCGTTCTTGACCCGCCGGGCCGCCTCGTCCAGGCGCGACGCCGTGCGGCCGACCAGCACGACCTCGTCACCCGCGGCGGCGAGCTGCTCGGCGGCGGCCAGGCCGATGCCCGAACTGGCCCCGGTGATCACCACGGTCCGGCTCATGCGGGGGGCTCCTCTCGTTTGGTTGCTCGATCCTCTCGCACATTCCCGTCCTCGATCGCACGTACCGGCTCGCCGAGGTGCCCGAGGCGATCCGGTACGTGGAGGAGGAGCACGCCCGGGCCAAGGTCGCCATCACAGTGTGAACTCCCGGGGTGGTCATCCTTGCTTTTTTGTCGTACGTCAGTGCTAGTCTTCTCTGTAGTTAGAACGGATGTTCGAAAGGCTCAAGCTTCGATGGTCGATTTTGATCGTTGAACTTCGATTGTTGAACTTCGACGGTTGAGCTTCGAGGCTCGCGAGCGCTCGTTCGGCGACGGGAGCGGTGTTTCGCGGCACGGCTCCCAAGCGCGGCACCCGCGAAGTGTCGTGCGTGAGGCTCCGGGCATTCGCGGGCCCGGCGCCTTCAGACAAGGCAGGACCGTCGTCCGCCTCCCCCGACCCCCGGGCGGCGGACGACGGACCCGCCGGCAGGTCCGGCCGGGTGTGGTGTGGGGAAGCTTCACACCCGGCCGGTCACCCACCACGAGCCGCTGCGCCTTCCTCCGCAGCGCTCGGTTCGACCCGGCACGTCGGATGCGAGACACGCGAGGAGAAACACATGGCGAGCCACACAGTGCCAAGCCTTTGGCCGGCGCCTAGTTCGTCCGTGCCCCACCAGGCTGTGCCCCACCAGGCTGTGCCCCACCAGGCTGTGGCTCCCCGGGCTGTGCCGCGTCAGGTTGTGCCTGGTCCGATGGTTCCGGGTCTGGCGCATGCGCCGACTGCGGGGGCCCGGGCCGAGGCTCCCACCGTCCCGGCGCACATGCTGCCCCAGCGCACGCCCGCGCAGCTGCTGACCATTGCGCGCGATGGCCTCGTCGAGGCGGCACGCACAGGCCCCGACGGTCTCCGCTACGCGGCAGCCCATCTGGCCGCCCTGCGTGCCGCGGCCGCCGTGCTCGCGGCTCGTGCCCGTCCTGCTCCCGCCGGCCGCCGCAGTCGCGTGACCAGCGTCTGGTCGCTGCTGGTGCTGGTCGCTCCCGACTTCGGCGAGTGGGCCAACTACTTCGCCCTGGGCGCCGCCAAACGAGCCGCGGCCGAGGCCGGCATCCCGCGCGTGGTCAGCCCCCGCGAGGCCGACGACCTCCTGCGCGCTGCCGAGCAGTTCGTGGCCGTGGTCGAGTCTTCCCTGGGTCTTGTCTACCAGCCCAGGCTGGCTGCCTGACCTCTGCCGTTCTCGCCGCTCCGGGCGTTTTCCGGGCGGTCGCCGCGGTCGCGTCACCGGATCTTTCCGGGCGACCTCTTCCCTGACGTTCGGCGACTTCCCTGACGTTCGGCGACCTCTTCCCCAGAGAGGTCGCCGTCGTGCGTCCGCTCCTCGCGGGCTCTTTCCCACGCCGGCGACGTCTGTGGCAACTGATGCGCCGCGGTCCGCGGAAGTCGCCCCGGTGCGGGACGGCTGAGTCGTGAGCGGGGGAGACGGAGGCCGGCCTGAGAAGGGAGGCCTTTGCAAGGCCGGCTCGTGGCAGGCGAGCGGGAAACTGAGCAACAGAGCGGGGCAAAACACATGGCGGGACGCATGATCAGCGGTGCGGCTGCCCTGGCTGAACTGGTTCGGGCGGCGGGTGCGACCGAGACGGTGGGCGTCCACCGGACACTGCCGGTCGCGCCTGAGCTGAGCACCCTGCTGCCCGGTCATGGACTGCGCCGCGGCAGCACCGTCGCGGTGACCGCCGGGCAGTCCGCCACCGCCGCCGGCGGCACATCGTTGCTGCTGGCGCTGCTGGCCGAGGCCTCCCGGACGGGCTCCTGGTGCGCGGTGGTCGGCGTACCCTCGCTCGGCGCGGTCGCCGCGGCCGAGAGTGGCATCGCCCTCGACCGGTTGGCCCTGGTGCCCGATCCCGGTCCGGAATGGCCCACCGTGGTCGCCGCCCTGATCGACGGCGTCGACCTCATCGCCTTGGCCGTCCCCGGCGGGGTGCCCACCTCGATCGCCTCCCGCCTGGTGGCTCGAGCCCGACAGCGAGGCAGCGTCCTGGTCCCGTACGGCGACTGGTCCGGCGCCGACGTGACCTTGCGCGTCCTCGAGGCCCGCTGGGAAGGCCTGGACGCGGGCCACGGCCGACTGCGCCGCCGCCGGGTGACCGTCCTGGCCCGCGGTCGAGGTGCCGCCACCCGCCCCAAAGAAGTCACGATGTGGATGCCCGGCATCACGATCCGCCCCCTGACGGTGCCGCCTTCCCCCACTCGCACCCGCCCTCCCACCGCCGTCGCGGACTCGCCCGCCAAGCCCGCGCTCACCCCCGTTCCCCGCCCGGCGGCCGTCCCGCCGCCACCTACGTCCCCAGCCGCGAGCGCCGAACATTCGGAGCCGTCCGAAGTAGCCGATTCCGGTGCTGCTGGGCGGGTTCTCGCGTTTCCGGGTGGGAGCAGGGCGAAGAAGCGCGATCACCTCCCGGCGGTGATGTGACGTGGGGACCAGCGGGGAAGACGTGGAGGCCAGCGGGGAAGAAAGGGGGCGAACCATGCTGCTCTGGTGCCCGGACTGGCCGGTTGTGGCCGCCGAGATCGTGCTGGGGATACCGGCCGCCAAGCCGGTCATCGTGCTGCACGGCAACCGGGTGGTCGCCTGCTCGGAGGCGGCGCGGCAGGAGGGCGTACGCCGTGGGCTCCGCCGCCGGGAAGCGCAGAGCCGATGCCCCCAGCTCACCGCCGTCGAGTTCGACGCGGGCCGGGACGTGCGGGCGTTCGAACCCGTCGTGGCAGCCGTCGAGGAGGTCGCGGTCGGGGTCGAGGTGATCCGGCCGGGGGCGCTGGCCGTCGCCGCCCGGGGGCCGTCCCGCTACTTCGGCGGGGAGGAAGCCGCGGCGGAGCGGATCGTCGAGCAGGTGGCCGAGGCCTGCGAGGTGGAGAGCCAGGTCGGGATCGCCGACGGGGTGTTCGCGGCGGGGCTGGCCGCTCGCCGCGGGCGGGTGATTCCGCCCGGTGGGACGCCCGGTTTTCTCACGTCCCAGCCGGTCGAGGCGATCGAGCGGCCCGAACTGACCGATCTGCTCAAGCGGCTCGGCATCAAGACGCTGGGCGAGTTCGCGGCGCTGCCGGCCGGCGACGTACTGACGCGGTTCGGCTTCGACGGGGCGCTCGCGCACCGGCTCGCCGGCGGCCTCGACCATCGGCCGCTCGCGGTGCGCCGCCCGCCGCCGGATCTGGAGGTCTCCGAGACCTACGACGAACCGCTGGAACGGGTGGACGTCGCCGCGTTCGCCGGCCGGGCGCTGGCCGAGCGACTGCACGAAAAGCTCGCCGCGTACGGTCTGGCCTGCACCCGGCTGGGCATCGAGGCGATCACCGCGAACGGCCAGGAGCTGCACCGCGTCTGGCGGCACGACGGCACCCTCACCGCGGCGGCCATCGCCGAACGGGTCCGCTGGCAACTCGACGGCTGGCTCACCGGTGCCCGCCGCGGGGCTCCGGCCCGTCCGACCGCCGGCCTGGTACGGCTGCGCCTGATCCCCGACGGTGTCCTGGTCCACCTCGGACTGCAGCCTGGCCTCTGGGGCGCCGCCGGCGCCGACCGCGACCGCGCCCACCGCGCGTTCAGCCGCGTGCAGGGCCTGCTCGGCTCCGAGTCGGTGGTCACTCCGGTCCTGAGCGGCGGTCGCAACGCCGACGACCAGGTACGCCTGATCCCCAGGGGCGACGAACGCGACCCGCACCGCCCCACAGCCCTCCACCCCACCCCCGTCCCCGGCGTCGAAACCGTCGCGCTGCTCGCCCACCACATGCGTGGCGCGTCCGGACCGGAGGCGCGCGAGCGCGAGCGGACGAATCGGACCGGATCCGCTGGTAGCGGAGCCGAGCGTTCGGGCGAGTCCGATGTGGCCGACTCGGGTCTTTCGGGGAACGTGACTGTGGTGGCCGTTCCGGCGGGGCGGCGGGGACGGCGGCCGGTGCCCCCACCGCCGGTGTTGCCGCCGTGGCCTGGGCGGTTGCCGAAGCCGGCGCCTGCTCTGGTTTTCCCCCGTCCGCTCGCGGCCGTGGTCCTCGATCAGGACGGCGATCCCGTGGGGGTGAGCGCCCGCCTCGAACTGACCGGTGATCCCGCGGCTCTGATCGTCGAACGCGCTCACCCCGTCGGCGTCACCGGCTGGGCCGGGCCCTGGCCGGTCGATGAGCGCTGGTGGGATCCCGTCGAGTCGCGTCGGCGGGCCCGATTCCAGATGACGCTGGAGGACGGCCGGGCACTCCTGCTGAGCCTGGCCGCCGGCCACTGGGCAGTGGAGGCCAGCTATGACTGACAGGCCGGGGCCGCAAGCGTCGCCGGGGTTGCTGTTCGGGGTTTTCGGGGGGAGCGTTGGGGTGAAAGGGAAATGGTGTGGGGTTTCATAATCCGAAGGTTTCGTGGTCGGATCTGGAGCGGACGCTTTCCGGGAAAGGCACGCGTCACCTGCAGTCCGTGGTGGATCCGTTGGCGGTCGACGGGGACGGTGGGGATTCGCCGGCCTGGTCGCGTCGGCGGCAGCCCTACGAGGCGCCCGCTCTGGTGCGGCGCGAGCGGGTCATCCCCTATGCGGAACTGCACTGCCACACCAATTTCAGCTTTCTCGATGGCGCCAGTCACCCGGAGGAGCTGGCCGAGGAGGCTGCCCGTCTCGGGTTGAACGGATTGGCGGTCACCGATCACGACGGATTCTACGGAGTGGTTCGTTTCTCGCAGGCCGCTCGTGAATTGGGCCTGCCCACCATTGTCGGCGCGGAGCTTTCGCTCGATCTGGCCAAGCCGCAGAACGGCCAGCCCGACCCGGAGGGCCGCCACCTGCTTGCCCTGGCGCATGGTCACGAGGGGTACGCCCGGCTCGCGAGTGTCGTTTCTCGAGGTCAGCTTGCCGGTGGGGAGAAGGGCAAGCCGACGTACGGGGATCTGGAGCAGATCGCCGACACCCTGCGTGACCATGTGCTGGTCCTGACCGGCTGCCGCAAGGGGCCCGTCCCGCTGGCCCTCGCCACCGAGGGGCCCGACGCCGCCGCGGCCGAGCTCGATCGGCTGGTCGACCTGTTCGGGCACCCGAATGTCGCGGTCGAGCTGACCGCGCACGGCGATCCTTACGACGACGACCGCAACGACATCCTTTTCGCGCTCGCCCGGAGCCGCCGCCTCGAGGCCGTCGCCACCAACAATGTGCACTACGCGACCCCGGCCCGCCGCCGTCTCGCCACCGCGCTCGCCGCCGTTCGGTCGCGCCGCAGCCTCGACGAGATCGACGGCTGGCTGCCCGCGGCCGGCACCGCCCACCTGCGCAGCGGTGACGAGATGGCCCGCCGGTTCGCGTCCTATCCGGGGGCCGTCGAGGTCGCCGCGATGTTCGGTGAGGATCTCGCATTCGACCTCAACCTGGTCGCCCCACGGCTGCCCGATTTCCCGATCCCG
>DASRYP010000213.1:0-5943 GCA_035687165.1 Actinoplanes sp.
CCGCCGACGAAAAGGCTTACACGCGGGAGTGGTTCGGCCCGGTCTCGTTCGTCATCACCACCGAGTCGACCGAGCACAGCCTGCGCATCCTCGTCGAGACGGTCCGGGCCCACGGCGCGCTCACCGCCCTGGTGCACTCCCGCGACGCCCAGGTCCTCGCCGCCGCGCGGGAGGCGGCTCTCGACGCCGGCGTGCACCTCGCCGAAAACCTGACCGGCGGGGTGTTCGTGAACCAGACCGCCGCCTTCAGCGACCTGCACGGCTCCGGCGCCAACCCGGCCGCCACCGCCTCGCTGTCCGACGACTACTTCGTCACCGGCCGGTTCTTCACCCTCCAGTCCCGCCGCCAGGCCTGAAGACGGAGACAGTGAACATGGCTGAGGCTTATCTCGTCGGCGGCGTCCGCACCCCCCAGGGGAAATACGGCGGTGCGCTGGCCGGCATCCGCCCCGACGATCTCGCCGGGCTGGTCGTCCGTGCATCGGTCGCCCGGGCCGGCGTGCCCGCCGAGGCGATCGACGAACTGGTGCTCGGCGCGGCCAACCAGGCCGGCGAGGACAACCGCAACGTCGCTCGCATGGCCGTGCTCCTCGCCGGACTGCCCGACACCGTTCCGGGCTACACGGTCAATCGGCTGTGCGCCAGCGGCCTCACGGCGATCGTCTCGGCCGCCAACCAGATCCGCGCCGGCGAGGCCGACCTGATCGTGGCGGGGGGCGTCGAGTCGATGACCCGCGCGCCCTGGGTGATGCAGAAGCCGGGCACGCCGTGGGCGCGGCCTGGCGAGGTCGCCGACACGTCCCTGGGTTGGCGCTTCACCAACCCCGTGTTCAAGGCGCACGACCGTGGCGCGGGCACCGGCCCCGAAGACAGGCGGGTCACGCTCAGCATGGGCGAGACGGCCGAGGAGGTCGCCGCGCTCGACGGTCTCACCCGCGCCGAGAGCGACGACTTCGCGCTGCGCAGCCACGAGCGGGCGATCGCGGCGATCGACGCGGGCCGTTTCGAAGGTGAGATCGTCCCGGTCGGCGACGTGACCACCGACGAGCTCCCCCGCCGCGGGTCCACCCTGGAGAAGCTCGGCAGCCTGCGCCCGGTCTTCCGGCCCGGCGGTGTGGTCACGGCCGCGTCCTCCTCCCCGCTCAGCGACGGCGCCGCCGCGCTGGTCGTCGCGAGCAAGGAGGCGATCGAGAGGTACGGTCTGACGCCGCGCGCCCGCATCGTCACGGCCGCCAGCGCGGGTGTCCCGCCGCAGATCATGGGGCTCGGCCCGGTTCCCGCGACCCAGAAGGCGCTGGCCCGCGCCGGGTGGAGTGCCGACGACCTCGACGCGGTCGAGCTGAACGAGGCGTTCGCGGTGCAGTCGCTGGCCGTGATCCGGCGCCTCAAACTCGACGAGGACCGGGTCAACGCCGACGGTGGGGCGATCGCGCTGGGACACCCGCTGGGCGCTTCGGGCGCACGGCTCACGGTGACTCTGCTCGGCCGCATGGAGCGCGAGAACGCCAGCCGCGGCCTCGCCACCCTCTGCGTCGGCGTCGGTCAGGGCGTCGCGATGTTGGTGGAGCGGCCGTGACCACGCTCGCCGTCGAGGAACTCGACGACCGGGTCGTGGTGACGCTGCGGCGGCCCGAGGCCCGCAACGCGATCAACGCGGCGATGGTCGGCGAACTCCACGACGTGTGCGCGGCCATCGAGGAGCGGCCCCGGCTGCTCCTGATCGCCGGCGACGGTGGCACGTTCGCGGCCGGAGCCGACATCGGCGAGCTGCGGGAACGTGGCCGCGACCAGGCACTGCAGGGCATCAACAGCCGGGTCTTCGACCGGATCGCCCGGCTGCCGATGCCGACCGTCGCGGCCGTCGACGGTTACGCGCTGGGTGGCGGCGCCGAACTGGCGTACGCCTGCGACGTCCGGCTCGCCTCGCCGGCGGCGGTCTTCGGCAACCCGGAGCCTGGGCTCGGCATCCTGGCGGCGGCCGGCGCCTGCTGGCGGCTGCGCGAGCTGGTCGGCGCTTCGGTCGCCAAGCAGGTGCTGCTGGCCGGGCGCCGGATCGACGCCGACGACGCGCTGCGTTTCGGTCTGGTCGCCGAGGTCGTACCGGCCGGTGAGCTGGTCGAACGAGCCCACGCGCTGCTCGACCGGATGGCCCGTTCGGGCCCGCTCGCCCTGCGCCTGACCAAGCTGGTCGCCGACGGCGGCGGGCACCCGCTCACCGACGATTTAGCCCAGGCGATCCTCTTCGAGTCCGAGGACAAACGCGTACGGATGGCTGCTTTCCTGGCCGGAGGCCGATCATGACCGCGCCCACTCCCGCCGTGCCCAAACTGGTCGCCGTGATCGGCGGCGGCCGGATGGGCGCCGGCATCGCGCAGGTCTTTGCCGTGGCAGGCTCGGCGGTCTGGCTCGTCGAGCGTGACCCGGCCACCGCCGCGGCCGCCCGCGACCGGGTGGCGATGGGTCTGCACCGCGCGGCCGAGCGGGGCGCGCTCGCCGAGTCGGCCGACCTGGTGCTCGAACGACTGTTGCTCCTGGACGACCTCTCCGCGCTGAGCACCGACACCGATCTGGTGGTCGAGGCCGTGCCCGAGGAGGCCGCGCTCAAGATCCGGGTGCTGGCCGCCGCCGAGCGGGCCGTCGGCGACCACACCGTCCTGGCCAGCAACACCAGCTCTCTCTCGATCACCGGAATAGCCGACGGGCTGAGCCGGCCCGAACGATTCCTCGGCCTGCACTTCTTCAATCCGGTGCCGGCGAGCAAACTCGTCGAGATCGTGACCGGCCCGCAGACCAGCGACACCGCCCACGAGGCGGCCCGGTCGTGGGTGGCGGCGCTGGGCAAGAGCGAGGTCGTCGTGCGTGACTCGCCGGGCTTCGCCACCAGCCGGCTCGGGGTGCTGCTCGGGCTCGAGGCGATCCGCATGCTGGAGGAGGACGTCGCCGACGCGGCCTCGGTCGATCGGGCGATGGAACTGGGCTACCGGCACCCGATGGGCCCGCTGCGCTCCACCGACCTGGTCGGGCTCGACGTGCGCCTGGCGATCGCCGAACATCTGCACCGCGAGCTGGGCGAACGGTTCGCCCCGCCGCGGCTGCTCCGCGACAAGGTGGCCCGCGGCGAACTCGGTCGCAAGACCGGCCAGGGCTTCTACACCTGGGAGACATCGTGAGCGACCAAGTGATCGATACCACCGGCGAAGGGGTCTTCGCCGCGACGATCGAGAGGGACCAGCGCGTCGAGCCGCGCGACTGGATGCCCGAGGGCTACCGCAAGACGATGATCCGGCAGATTGCGCAGCACGCCCACTCCGAGATCATCGGCATGCAGCCCGAGGGCGCCTGGATCACCCGGGCACCGTCGCTGCGCCGCAAGGCGATCCTGCTGGCCAAGGTGCAGGATGAGGCCGGCCACGGGCTCTACCTCTACTCCGCCGCCGAGACGCTTGGCGCCGACCGGGGCGACCTGACCCGGCGGCTCATCGATGGCCGCCAGAAATACTCCTCGATCTTCAACTATCCGACGCTCACCTTCGCGGACGTCGGCGTGATCGGCTGGCTCGTCGACGGCGCCGCGATCTGCAACCAGGTGCCGCTCTGCCGCAGTTCCTTCGGGCCCTATGCGAGGGCGATGATCCGCATCTGCAAGGAGGAGTCGTTCCATCAGCGGCAGGGCTACGAGCTGCTGATGACGATGATGCGGGGCACCGAGGCGCAGCGCGAGATGGTGCAGGACGCGGTGAACCGGTGGTGGTGGCCGTCGCTGATGATGTTCGGCCCGCCCGACGCGGAATCGCCGAACACCGCCCAGTCGATGGCCTGGAAGATCAAGCGGCACACCAACGACGAGCTGCGCCAGCGCTTCGTCGACATGAGTGTGCCGCAGGCCGAGGCGCTCGGCGTCACGCTGCCCGACCCCGACCTGCGGTGGAACGCCGAGCGCGGGGTCCACGACTTCGGCGAGATCGACTGGTCCGAGCTCAAGCGGGTGATCTCGGGGGACGGGCCGCTGAACGCCGAGCGGATCGCGCACCGCCGCCGAGCCGACGAGGAAGGCGCGTGGGTCCGCGAGGCGGCGGCTGTGCACGCGGGGAAACACCAGGGGGTGCAGGGATGAGTGGCGAGATCAGGCACGAGTGGCCCCTGTTCGAGGTATTCGTGCGGGCCAAGCGCGGCCTCAACCACGTCCACGTCGGATCGTTGCGGGCCGCCGATCACGAGATGGCGCTGCATCACGCGCGTGACCTCTACACACGCCGCAACGAGGGCGTCAGCATCTGGGTGGTGCGCTCCGACGACGTGGTGACCTCCGGGTCCGACGACAAGGAGGCGTTCTTCGCGCCCAGCGGCGACAAGGTCTACCGCCACCCGACGTATTACGTCATCCCCGACTCCGTTCCGCACATCTGAGGCCGCGATGTCCTTTGACGACGCCTACCAGGCCCTCACCGACCACGACGACGACGCGCGCTGGGCCTACGGGACAGGGTTCGCCGACCCGCTGGCCGACGTGCCGACCGCCCTGCCCGACGGCGTGGACCGCGCCGATCTGGCCGCCTACTGCCTCATGCTGGGCGACGACGCGCTGATCATGTCGCACCGGCTGCAGCAGTGGGTGACTCGCGCGCCCGAGCTCGAGGACGAGATGGCGATCGCGAACATCGCCCTCGACCTGCTCGGTCAGGCCCGCCTCCTGCTGACCCGGGCGGGGGAGGCCGAGGGCGCCGGGCGCGACGAGGACGACCTGGCCTACCTGCGCGACCCGCGGGACTTCCGTTGCGTGGGCCTCGTCGAGCGCACCGACGCCGACTTCGGCCAGCTGATCGCACGCCTGCTCGCCTTCGCGACATGGCGGCTCGCCCTGCTCGACCGGCTGGCCGCCGCGGGCGACCCGGTGCTCGCCGCGATCGGTGCCAAGGGTGTCAAGGAGGTCGCCTACCACCGCGACTACGCGGCGGCCTGGGTCGTGCGCCTCGGCGACGGCACCGACCTCTCGCACCGGCGCATGCAGGACGCGATCGACGCCGTGTGGCCCCTGGTCGACGAGCTGTTCGAGGCCCACGCGGTCGAGTCCCGCCTCGCCGCCACCGGAGTGGCGGTCGACCCCGTCATGCTGCGCCCGGAATTCGACGCCGTTCTCAGCCAAGTTCTTCGCGCCGCGACTCTGGACACCCCCGCGCGCGCGCAAGCGCCTGGCGAGCGCGGCAGTGTGCGCGGCCGCGGCGGCGTCCACGGTGCGGAGCTCGCCGAGGTCCTCGCCGAGCTGCAGGGGCTGGCCCGTGCGACGCCGGGCGGTGTCTGGTGACTGGGGTTCAGGCGACCGCGGCCGAGGTGGCGGCGACCGTCACCGACCCCGAGCTGCCCCTGCTGACGCTTGCCGAGCTCGGTATCCTGCGCGAGGTGCGCGAGATCGGCGACGGCGTCGAGGTGACGATCACCCCGACCTACTCCGGCTGCCCGGCGATGGAGACCATCCGCGCCGACCTGCTGCACGCGTTGCGCCAGGCGGGCTACCGGCGGGCGAGCGTCCGGACGCTTCTCGCACCGGCGTGGACCACCGACTGGATCTCCGATTCCGGCAAGGCCAAGCTCGTCGCGGCCGGCATCGTCCCGCCCGGGCCGGCGCCCCGCCGCGCCCCCGGGCCGGTGCCGCTCGTGCTCGGCGTCCGTGACGAGCCGATCGCCTGCCCGCGCTGCGGGGAGCCGCGGAGCGAGCGGCTCGCCGCGTTCGGTGCGACTGCCTGCCGTGAGCTGCGGCGCTGCCCGGCCTGCCGGGAGCCCTTCGAGCACGTGAAGGAGATCTGACGTGCGGGACTTCCACGCGCTGCGCGTCGCCGAGGTCGAACGGCTCTGCTCCGACGCCGTCGCGGTGACCTTCGACGTTCCGGACGATCTGGCCGGCGTCTACGCGTTCCGGCCGGGGCAGTCGCTGACCGTGCGGCGCCC
>DASRYP010000214.1:0-15733 GCA_035687165.1 Actinoplanes sp.
GTGGGCGGCGCGATGTGGCGTGGCACGCCGGTCGGCCCGGGCGGGCTGGACATCTACGCGTTCGCCGACCTGTGGGGCAAGCTGGCGGCCATCTTCAAGGATCAGACCCTGGTGGAGTACGGACTGGCGAACGAGCCCAACTCGATGTCCACAATGGTGTGGTGGGAGACCGCCCAGAAGTGTGTCGATGCCATCCGGGCGGCCGGCGCCACCTCGGCGATCCACATCCCGGGCAACGGCTGGACCGGTGCCGGCTCGTGGACGGACGACTGGTACGACACCGCGATCCCGGCGCGATCGAACGCGTACGGCTGGCTGAACGCTAATGGCGAGGGCGCACCCCTGTTCGATCCCCTCGGTAAGTGCGTCGCCGAGGTGCACCTGTATCTGGACGAGGAGGCGAGCGGCGAATCGGACGCGCTTGCCGGCCCGACCGCCGCGCGGGACCGTCTCTCGATCGCCGTGAACGAGGCGTCCGCCCGGGGCTACCAGGTGTTCGTCGGCGAGATCGGGCTCTACGCCGGCGAACCGGGTGCTCCGGCGGCCTGGGCCGACTTCCTGGCCTACCTGACCGAGAACGCCGCTACCTGCATCGGGTTCGCGTGGTGGGCGGGCGGGAACCCCGGGTGGTGGGACGACGTGCACGCGCCGCACTTCGCGGTCACGCCCGCGGGAGGCGGAAACACCGTCAACATGGACCTGATTGAGGACGCGTTCACGAATGAGCGGACTCCTGGGTGAGGTCGTCGGGGGCGGTGGGACCGGGACGATCTGGCCGATGTACGCCTGGGCGCCCACCGGCCTCAGGGGCGAACCGGCGAGGCGCGTGGTGGTGCGACCTCCTCGCCCTCTTCGACGCACCAGCTGTCGCCACCGGTCTGCTTGGCGCGGTACATCATCGCGTCCGAACGGCGTAACAGATCCTCGGCGGCCGTGTCGAAGTCCTTCTCCTGCCCAGGCGTGGACAGGGCGATGCCGATGCTCGCCCGGATGCCGATCGGGATTCCCGTCAGGGGCCGCTCCAACGCGGCCTTGGCGAGGATCCGTTCGGCTACGGCAACGGCGCCCGCCGCGCTGTCCAGCTGGTCGACCACGACGGCGAATTCGTCTCCGCCGAGCCTGGCCGGGATGCACATGACCCGGACGCTCTCCCTCAGGACTCGGCCGAAGGCGACGAGGACCCGGTCACCGGCGTCGTGTCCGTAGGTGTCGTTGACCTCCTTGAAGCCGTTGAGGTCGATCAAAAGGACGGCTACTCGTAGCCGGTCACGGCTCGCACGGGCGAGCGCCTGGCGCAGGGCCTTGCCCATCTCAACCCGGTTCGCCAGGCCGGTCATGCTGTCGGTGGACAACAAGATCTCGTTCTCCCGCAACGCGAACAGCTGCCGAGCGACCACTCCGACAACGGTGGCCACAGCTCCGATCACGAGCCCCGTGAGAGTAGGCGATGCATTCTGGATCGAGGCGAACAGGAGCAACCCGAAGCCACCGACCAGCGCGGCGTGGGCAGCCACTTGATCTGCCGACTCGGCCGCATCTGGTTCTGGGCGCCCGGCTGGCCGGCGGCGCGACGGTGCTCGATCGCGGCGGCCGCGATAAGGATGAACGGGGTAGCCGCGGCGACGGAGACCCAGCTGACGGGCTTCCAGTTCGTATCGTGCGAGGTCCCGTAAACGATGTACAGGTCCGACGCGAGATAGGCCGTGGTGCCCAGCAACAAGAACGACAACGGGCGCCTCGACTCGGCTATGACGCCGCGGGCCAGGACCACGCACACCCCCAGGATCAGCACCAGATCCGTCAGCGGGAACGTCACGTTGGTCACGCGGATCACGGTGCTCTGCATTCCGTAGGCCAGGGTGGGACTGATGTACACGTACCAAATGACCATGAAGCCACCGCCGGCGACGACCACGGCATCGAACCCCAGCCGCATGCGCTGGGTTCGAGTCATCGGCTTGCGCGCGAACGACAACAATGCCAGCAGCAACACCGGTGCACTGATCAGGCGGTAACCCAGCTGGAAACCGGTCTGCACGTCTACCTGGCGGTGTGCGACGACGGCGCCGAAAAGGACGCCGTCGACGATGGAGATCCCCAGGAATGCCGAGAGGATGGTCCAGGGCCGCCGCGACCGCCGGGCGATCGATTTGTCCCGCGCCGCACGAATGCAGAAGATCAGCCCGCAGATCTGACTGACCGCGAACGACACGTTGGCCGCGGCACCGCTCTGGCTACGCTGAGTAGCGTCGACCACCGACCAGAGCAGCGGCAGGAGAAGGGCCAGATATGGCAGACACCACAGCAGTCCCCGATTGACCGGCCGCGGGTCTTCACCCATGCGTAGCGTCATCTCAACCGACGCCCCGTCATCACGCGGAACAAATTGCCCACCGTGTGGACTATCGGCACGTTCCCCGCGAACCTAACGATTTGCCGCCTCGACGTTTGGCCCGGGAAGACCCCCGCACTGCTTCAAGTTGCTCGGCGGACCTGCCTGGACCACGCGCGCACCGTCACCCGCAGGGGACTACCCGGCGTTCACGCAGCTCGGACAGGTAGAGCTGACGCGAGGTGGTCACGGCCCCGAGTGACGGCGGGGGTGGCGCCGGTTGAGTTCGCCACGGGCCCAGGACATCCGTCGGGCCGCGGTGTCCGGGTGATCGCCGAACTGCGCGGCGAACTCGGCGGCGCAGCCGTCATTGCCGTAACACAGCAGCATGGCGGTGATCGTCTGCGTGATGGCGTGACGGGTGGGGCGTTCCGACGGCTGGATGTCGGAGACGAACAGTGCCTCAGCGGCCAGGTCCTGGACTGCGCGGTTCATGGTCGAGTTCTCCGATACGTGACGACAATGCGGTGCGCGATTTCCTTGCCCGAGTACGGGATCAGCGACGACCCACATGCCCGGCGACACCCAGGGACGCAACTCCGCGCTGGGGCGTTGTCAGCGACAGGGCGTAGCTGTCACTGCCCAGCCGCGCGCTGCAGGGGTGATGCGGGTTGCGCGCATCGACCGCTGACGGCGCCGGTGACGCGCCGACGCGACTCTCGAGAATCAGGCTATACCAGACGAGCCTCGCTAAGGATGCAATACGGATTGGTCGTGTCTCCAGCCTTACCTCAGCGCCGAACGGGGTCGCCGGACCACCCCTTGCTCCCATTCGGTGCTGTCGATGATGGCTCGGGCCGCGCGCTGGGTGGTCACCCGCTCGGGTGACCACCCGCCAGCGAGGAACCCGATATGGTGATAGTCGGTTGACAGCTTCTCTGCCTTTTCAGCCGTCGTTGCGCCGGCATCATGCCCCGACGTGGCGCCACCACCACGGTGTGCACCTTCCGGGAGTCAACGGCGATGCCGAAAATCGTGCACCTCCAGGCGGAAATGTTCCATCCCGGGACCCGTCTCGCACTATTGAGCGAAGCGGCGGCGCTTCACGAACTCGTGTTGATCAGCGCGCACCATTTGACGGTCGGCGGCCGATTCGCGGTCTTGCGTCGGGCATTGGCGCCACGCCGGCTGGTTGCCGTGCTCGTCGCCGATGAGTGGCCGCCGGTCGAGCGGACCTTCGTCGACGAACTGCTCAACGACGGTGTCATCCCGGTCATCGTTCCCCTCGGGGACGGGCCCACGGCTGCGCTGATGTCCTGGTTGGAGAACGACGATCGATCCACCGCCGGTGCGAATCACCACCGTGAGGACCGCCGCACGCAAGAATCGCCACCCCACCAGCGCCCGCGGGGTTGGGCGTCGCACAGCAACGATGCCGACGAGCCACGCCGGGCAGCCTGATCCGAACCGCTCACCGTGTTGGGCACCACTCTGAACAGGAAGCCGTCCGGGTCCGTGTGGCGATGACCCGGGGCCCGGCCGAGCACACGATGCGGCCCTTCCCACGAGGAGGGCCGTCGTGCTGTCCGACCAAGCCATCAACGGCGGATGCGACGCGACTGTCCAAGTTCCGTCTGCTCCCGCGGGGCAGCCGGTGACGCCGCGGCCTGAAACAAACCGGGGACGACATCCCCCGCGCATCAAGAACGTGTCGATGGTCGTGTCCCCGGTCTACGACGAGCACAGCGGTCCCCTGTCCGGAATCTTCGGGGCACCCCGAGTGGGCCGGCTACGAGAAATGACTGACGGGAACCTATCGATCACCGAGTTTGTGAAAGCGCCGCACGTAACGGATTGGTCGGCTCGATGGGCCGGGTCGGAGCGTGGGGAACAACGCGCACGACCGGCGAGGAACAGCTAATGTGATCAATATGGTCGGCTCTCTGCTCGCGGTCAGCGATTTACATGTTTCGTACACCGAGAACCGTCCGATCGTGGACCGGCTCCGCCCAGCGGCCGATGACGACTGGCTCATCGTGGCCGGGGACGTCGGAGAGATCTTCGCCGACATCGTCGACACTCTCAGCACGCTGCGATCGCGGTTTCGCCAGGTCGTCTGGGTGCCGGGTAACCATGAGTTGTGGACCCACCCGAGCGACCCGGTGACGCTGCGGGGAGCCGACCGGTACGCCGCGCTGGTCAGCGCCTGCCGGGACCATGGCGTGCTCACCCCGGAAGACGAGTATCCGACCTGGGAGGGCGCAGGCGGGCCGGTCGTCGTAGCCCCGATCTTCCAGCTCTACGACTACTCCTTCCGCGTCCCGGCGGCACAGACCAAAGAGGAGTCACTGCGGCTGGCCTACCAGGCCGGGGTGGTCAGCACCGACGAGGCCTTGCTGCACCCGGATCCCTACCCGACCCGCGAGCAGTGGTGCTGGGACCGCGTCACCCGGACCGAACGGCGGCTCGCCGCCCTCGATGCACCGACCGTGCTGGTCAGCCATTGGCCACTGGTACGCGAGCCGACCGACGTGCTCTGGTACCCGGAGTTCGCTCAGTGGTGCGGCACGTCGCGGACCGCGGACTGGCATCGGCGGTTCCGGGCGGTGGCAGCGGTCTACGGCCACCTGCACATTCCACGGACCACGTACTACGACGGCGTACGGTTCGAAGAGGTGTCCCTCGGCTACCCGCGCGAGTGGCGCCGTCGCGGCGCAGAGCCCGACCCGGTCCAGCGCATCCTGGCGGCCGCGTGATCGAGGCGCTGCTCCCTAACGGTGTGGTGGCCGTCGAGGCGTTCACCGACGTTCCCGGGGAGCCACCGTTCCCCGGCGAGGAAGACCTGGTCGTCAACGCGGTCGAGGTTCGCCGCCGAGAATTTGTGACCGCGCGCCGCTGTGCCCGCCAGGCGCTGGCCGCTCTGGGCCATCCAGCCATGGCGATCCGGGCCGGTGCCCGCCGCGAACCGATCTGGCCGGCCGGAGTGGCAGGTAGCATCACCCACTGTGCCGGGTACCGGGCGGCCGCGGTTGCCCGGCACGTCGATCTCGCTGGGCTCGGCATCGACGCGGAACCGCACGACCGGCTACCGGACGGTGTCGAGGAGTCGGTGACTGTGCCCTCGGAGCGGGTGCACCTGCGGCAGCTGACCGACCTCGATCCGGCGGTCAGCTGGGATCGGTTGCTGTTCAGCGCGAAGGAGTCGGTCTACAAAGCGTGGTATCCGTTGACCGGGCGGTGGCTGGGATTCGAGGACGCCGAGCTGACCTTCGAACCACGGGCCGGCGCGTTCCGGGCCCGGATTCTCGTCGACGGTGCCCGCCGTGACGCGGGCCGGCCACTGACCGAGGTCGGTGGGCGGTTCCTGATCGGCGGCGGTCTCGTCCTGACCGCGGTGAGCGTCAGCAACTGAGGCGAGCTTTCGGCGCCACCGGCTGGGCCCGCAGGGTCCGGCTGACGTGTGGAAGCCCGTTCCTGCGGCCGAGCAGCCGGCCACGCTCCGGCGGCGATCCGGGAGGCCACCGCCCGGGCTGCCTCGCCCGGCGTCGCGGTCACGTTCGCGGTGGCCGACGCGCCAGCCCTCGCCCGGCGGCAGACCGGCCAGCCGGTCGCCCCGGCTGGTCAGGCCGACCTCGAGGATCCCGTACGACGGGTCGACGCCCCGAGGCCGGCCGCCCCGGCGCCGTCGCCGAACAGCACGACGGTGCCGCGGTCGGTCCGGCCCGGTCGAGCGCGCGGCGGCCAGCCTCGACGGCGAGGTCCGAGGTGGCCTCGTGCCCGGCCGCGTAACGGCGGTTATCGGCTCACCTCGCCGCCACCAGGCCGGCCAGCGGGGCGGTGGCGCCCTCGCCCAGCCGCGCCCGCAGGGCGGGATCGGTGACCCCTAGGCCGGCGCGCGGCGCCAGGCAGAGTACGCCGATCTTGCCCATGTGCCGGTTCAACTGCACCGTCCGGGTCGCCTCTGCCACGTCGTCGAGCGGGTACACCTCAGTCATCGCCGAGGCGATCCGGCCCTGGCCGATCAGCCGGTTGGTCTCCCACAGCTCGTGCAGGTTGGCCGCGTGGCTGCCGATCACCCGCTTGAGCTTCATCCATAGGTAGCGATTGTCGTACTCGTGGCGGTAGCCGGTGCTCGACCCGCAGGTAACGACCACACCGCCGCGGCGGACCACGAACAGCGAAACGCCGAAGGTGGAACGGCCGACGTGCTCGAAGACGACGTGCGGATCCTCGCCGGTCTCCCGGCGGATGATCCGCCCGAGCCGCTTGCCGATCTCGATCACCCGATCCGGGTCGTCGGCGACCGTGTCGTCCAGGCCGATCTCGCGCCGGTCAATCACCACCTCGCAGCCGAGCCGGCGCGCCGCCTCGGCCTTGGCGTCCGAGCCGACCATGCCCACCGCCACGCCGCCGCCGTTGCGGACGAACTGGGCGGCGTAGGTGCCCAGCCCGCCGGCCGCGCCCCAGATCAGCACGATGTCGCCCTGCCGCATCCGGGCGCCGTGCTCCCCCACGAGCATCCGGTACGCCGTGCCGGCGCACAGCGAGTTGCAGGCGGCCTCCTCCCAGGTCTGCTGGGCCGGCTTGGGCGCGAGCTGGCTGGCCCGGGCCACGCTGTAGTGGGCGAGCCCGCCGAAGTTGGTCTCGAAGCCCCAGACCAGCTGCCGCGCACCGAGCATGCCGTCCTGGTGGGTGGCCGCCTCCTGGTCGTCGACGTAGGACGGGCTCACCACCACGTGGTCGCCGACCTTCCAGTGGCGCACCCCGCTGCCGAGGCGTACCACCACGCCGGCGGCGTCCGAGCCGACCACCTGGTAGGGCAGGTCGTGCCTGGCCGCCCACCCCCCCGTACGCCCGTAACGCTCGAGGAAGACGAAGGTCGGTATCGGCTCGAACGTCGCCGACCAGACGGTGTTGTAGTTGATGGCGCTGGCCATCACGGCGATCAGCACCTCGTCCGGCGCCAGCTGGGGCATCGGCACCTCGCCGACCCGCAGCGACTTGCGTACGTCCTTGTCCGTCACGCCGTCGAACATGTTGACGTCCTCAGCCCGCAGGTGGGCGGCGAGGAAGGACTCCGGTGGGGACAAACGCGCGAGGTCCTCGGGGGGTGCTCCCGCGATGACCGCTTCCGAAAGGGGATCCAAGGGACGGCCTTCCTACTCAGGGGTTCGACGGCGTACGGACGACGGATCGTCAGAGCGGCTTGCGCGCCGCGCACACCAGGTAGCCGACCTGCTCGAGCTGACCGCCCGGCGACAGCATGAGGTCCATCAGCTCCTCGACCTCGGGGCCGAAACGCGCGATCATCTCGTCGTGCCGGGCGTGCACCGCCTCGACCATCCGGCGCTGGGTCTTGACCGCGTTCTCGCTGACGTCGAGGAAGTCGACCATCTCGAAGCCGGCTTCGGCCACCAGCTCGTGGTACTGCTCGCGGGTGAACAGCGGGCCGGCCGACATCCGGGCCAGCCCCTCGGCCGCGGCCTCCTGCTCCTCGGCGGTCATCGGCGCGGTCTGCAGCAGATCCGCGATGACCAGGCGGGCGCCCGGCTTCAGCACCCGCAGGATCTCGCGGAGCGCCTTCAGCCGATCCATGTGGATCAACGACTCGAAGGCCCAGGCCGCGTCGAAGGTGTCGTCCTCGAACGGCATGGCCAGCGCGTCGGCGTGCTGGAAGGCGACCCGGCCGGCGACGCCGGCCGCGCCCGCGCGCCGGTTGGCCTCGTCGACCTGCGCCTTGTTGATCGAGATGCCGGTGATCGTCGCGCTGGTGGTGCCTGCCAGCCGCAGCACGGGCGCGCCGATGCCGCAGCCGACATCGAGCATCCGGCCGGTGTCGGGCAGCGCGAGCCGTTCGATCAGCAGGTCGGTCATCCGGTCGGCGGCCTGCCGGTTGGAGTCGTCGTCGGAGAGGAAGTAGCCGGCGTGGAAGCTCTCGTCCCAGAGCTCCACCAGAGCCTGGCTGGACAGGTCGTAGAACCCGGAGATGTCCGAGCCGGTGGGCAGCAGGCCCGGCTCGACGTCCCGGAACTCGGCGGTGCGGTGGAAGTCCTTGAACACCGACCAGTCGAGGTAGGTGCGGTCCTTCTTGATCAGGCCGTGCTCGAACTCCAGGATGCTGGCCCAGCGCACGCTCAATGGCACGCCGGTGCCTGGGTTGGTTCCGGTCATCCGGCCCTCGACGACGACTTTGTCGCCGACCGCGACGGTGCTGAGGATCTCGGATTGCCGGTCGGGCATGGCCTGCAACGCGGCCTTCTCCATCGCGTGGAAGCTGGCCCGGTCGGTGAGGTGCAGTTCCTCGGGCGCGATGATCTCGGCGTCCGGGGTGTAGCACTCGTCGATCATGCGGGCCGGGTCGGTGTTGTAGAGCTCGGCCCAGGTCTGCACGGCAGCCAGGTTGGTGGCCTCGGTGGTCATCCGTTCTCCTTCTCGGGGGTTCCCAGGTCGGTCGGAACATCGGTGGTGCTCGCGTCGCCGCCGAGCCAGGCGTGCACGGCTGCGGCGGTGGTGGCGGCGTGCTCGTCGATCATCGACGCGTGATCCCCGGGCACCTCGACGACGTCTTGGGCCTGCGGCCACGCCGGGCGCGGGCCTCCGGCGAGCAGGTCGGGGACGAACTCGGCGGCGCGGGCGAACAGCGTCCGCACCTCGGCCGGGCCCGGCTTCCAGCCGTCGAAGAGCCGGGCGTACCAGGCCATCGCGGTGAGCTGGTCATCGCCGGGTTCCAGCCGCGGTCCCTCGGTCATCAGGCGGTAGGTGGTGGCGGCCATCCGGACGGCGAGGTGGTCGCCGGCCGTCTCCGGGCTGTCCAGCAGCACCAGGGCGCGCGGCGGCGTACCGTCGGCGGCCAGCCGGATCGCGACCTCGTGGGCGAGCCAGCCGCCCGACGAGTAGGCGACCAGCGCGCCGGGTTCGTCGCCGAAGGCACCCCGTACGCTCGCCGCGAGCCGGGCCGCGGCGGCATCGAGGTCGGCTGGCAGCGACTCGCCCGGCCCGTAACCGGGCAGTGGCAGCGCCCACACCTCGCGCCGGCCGCGCAGACCGGCCGCGAACTTCGCGAATTGCACCGGGTTCACCGGGGCGACCAGGGACGGCAGGCAGAGCAGCGGCGCTCCGGCGGCGCCCTCGCCCAGCCGTACCGGCTCAGCCGCCCGCACCTCCGCGACCGCGGGCCGCAGCCGGGCGGCCAGCTCGATCAGCTCGCTTGCCTCCTCGTACGCGCCCTGCGCGAAGGCCCGCCGGAACAGTGCCGTCACCGGGCCCTCGGCCGGTCCCGCCGCCGGTGCCGAGCCGGCCGCGACGTGCTCGGCCAACGCCCGCGGCGTCGGGTGCTCGAACAGCGCGTCGGCGGTCAGCTCGACGCCGGCCGACCGGCGCAGGCCGGCCCGCAGCGAGGCGATCGCCAGCGAGTCGAAACCCAGATCGAGAAGGGGACGGTCGGGGTCGACCTCGGCCGGGTCGGCATAGCCGAGCACCGCGGCGACCGAGGCGAGCACCAACCGGTACGGGTCCGGTAAATCCTCGGGCGCCGCCACCGGAACCGCTGCCGGAGCCGAGGCGGGCGCCGTCCGGTCCGGCAGCACGGACGCGAGCCAGAAGTGGCGGCGCTGGAACGCGTAGGTCGGCAGGCTCACCCGCGGGCCGTCGCCGAGCAGCGCGGCCCAGTCGACCCGGTGCCCGGCGACGTGCACCGCGGCCGCCGCCTCGATCAGGCCGCGCGCGGCCGAAACCACGTCCGCGTCCGCGCCGAGGTTGTCGACAGCCAGGCCGCTGAGCACGCCGTCCGGCCCGATCTCGACGAACGTCCGGGCTCCCGCGGCCCCGGCCCGGCGCACGGCGTCGCCGAACCGGACGGCGTCGCGCACGTGCCGCACCCAGTAGCCGGGGTCGGTCACCTCGCCGCCCGCCACCAGGGTGAGCCGGGGCGCCGAGAACACGACCCGGTCGAGCACCCGCCGGAAGTCGTCGAGCATCGGCTCCATCAGGGCGGAGTGGAACGCGTGGTGTACCGGCAGGCGCTTGGAGCGCGGGAAGCGCGCCGCGACCGCGAGCGTTGCCTCCTCCTCCCCCGCGACGACCAGCGAACGGGGCCCGTTGACCGCGGCGACCGAGACGCCGTCGGGCAGCAGCGGGCGCACCTCGTCCTCGGCCACCGGCAGCGCCACCATCACGCCTGGGCGCATCGCCTGCATCAGCCGGGCCCGCTTGCCGACGATCAGGCAGGCGTCGTCGAGCGCGAACACCCCGGCCAGGTACGCGGCCGTCACCTCGCCCAGCGAGTGGCCGAGCAGCAGATCGGGCGTCACCCCCCAGGATTCGAGGACCCGGTACGCCGCCACCTCGAACGCGAACAGGGCCGGCTGAGCGTTCTCGGTGCGGGTCAGGTCGTCGCCGATCAGCAGCCGCGCTGTCACCTCGGCGTGGGTCCGGGCGAAGAGCGGGTGGCGCGCGGCCAGCCGGGCGGCGGCACCGGCGAGCTCCGTGCCCTGGCCGGCGAACATCATCGCGAGCCGTCCCGCTCCGGCCTTGCCGGTGACGACCGACGGCGCTGGCTCACCCGCCGCGACCGCCCGCAGGCCCGCGACCGCCCGCTCCCGGTCCTCGGCGACGACGACGGCCCGGTGTTCGAAAGCCGACCGGCCGAGCGCGAGCGACCGCGCGACGTCTCCCGGTCGTGCCTCACCCGCGGCCAGGTGGTCGGCCAGGCGGGCGGCCTGCGCCCGCAACGCGTCCGGCGAGCGGCCCGACACGAGCAGCGGAACCGGGCCGGCGTCCGTCCCGTCCGGTACGGGATCCGGCTCCGGCGCCCCCTCGAGGATCACGTGGGCGTTGGTGCCGCTGATGCCGAAGGCAGAGACGGCGGCGCGGCGCGGCCCCGACCACGGCCGGTTCTCGGTCAGCAGCCGGACGTCGCCCGCCGTCCAGTCCACTTCGGACGTCGGGACGGCGGCGTGCAGCGACCCCGGGAGCACGCCGTGGCGCATCGCCATCACCATCTTGATCACGCCGCCGACCCCGGCCGCGGCCTGCGCGTGCCCGATGTTCGACTTCAGCGAGCCGAGCCAGAGCGGCCGGTCGCGGTCCCGGCCGTAGGTGGCCAGCAGCGCCTGCGCCTCGATCGGGTCGCCCAGCCGGGTGCCGGTGCCGTGCGCCTCGACCACCTCGACGTCGCCCGGCTCGAGGCCGCCGCCGGCCAGCGCGGCCCGGATCACCCGCTGCTGGGCGGGCCCGTTGGGCGCGGTCAGGCCGTTGGAGGCGCCGTCCGAGTTGACCGCGCTACCGCGCAGCACCGCGAGCACCCGATGGCCCCGGCGGCGGGCGTCGGCGAGCCGCTCCACCAGCAGCAGGCCCGCGCCCTCGGCCCAGCCGGTGCCGTCGGCGGTGTCCGAGAACGCCTTGCACCGGCCGTCCGGCGACAGGCCGCCCTGCCGGGAGAACTCGACGAACAGGCCCGGGTTGGCCATCACCGTCACACCGCCGGCCAGCGCCAGCGAGCACTCGCCCGAGCGCAAGGCTTGCCCGGCCAGGTGCAGGGCGACGAGCGAGGACGAGCAGGCCGTGTCGACGGTGAGGCTGGGCCCTTCGAGGCCGAACGTGTAGGCCAGCCGGCCGGAGATCACGCTGGCCGCGTTGCCGGTGACGAAATAGCCCTCCAGCTCGTCGCGGGCCGGGCCGGCCAGCGCACCGTACGCCTGGTCGAAGGCCCCGACGAAGACGCCGGTGCGGCTGCCGCGGACCGAGGCCGGGTCGATCCCAGCGTTCTCGAACGCCTCCCAGGCGAGCTCCAGCAGCACGCGCTGCTGCGGGTCCATGCCGAGCGCCTCGCGCGGCGAGATGCCGAAGAAGCCCGGGTCGAAGCCGCCCGCGTCGGCCAGGAAGCCGCCCTGCCGCACCGACGTCGTGCCGGGTGCGCCGTCGGGATCGTAGAGCCGTTCGAGGTCCCAGCCCCGGTCCTCGGGGAAGCCGGAGACGGCGTCGCCGCCCTGCAGCACCAGCTCCCAGAGCTGCTCGGGCGAGTTCACCCCGCCCGGGAAGCGGCAGCTCATGGCGACGACGGCGAGCGCGTCACCGTCCTGCGGCACGACCGACTCGGCCGGCGTCTCGTCCCGGGCCGCGCCGAACAGCTCGCCGGCCAGGAAGTCGGTCAGCCTGGCCGGGGTGGGGTGGTCGAAGACCAGCGTGGCCGGCAGCCGCAGGCCGGTCGCGGCGGCCAGCCGGTTGCGCAGCTCGACCGAGGTGAGCGAGTCGAAGCCGAGGTCGCTGAAGGCCCGGCCCGGGTCGACCGCCGCCGCGCCGTCGTGGCCGAGCACCGTGGCGGCGTGCCCGCGGACCAGCTCGCGCAGCGCGTCGAGCCGCTCCTCAGGCCGCAGCCGCGTCAGGTTCTCGCCGGCGCCGGCCGCGGCTGCTCGCCGCCGGCCGGGCGCGCGGACCAGGCCGCGCAGCATCGGCGGTACGGCGTCGGCGTACCGGCGCAGCACGGCGGTGTCGACCGGCACCGGCGCCAGCACCGGCTCGGGCAGCGTCCCGGCAAGGTCGAGCAGCGCCAGCCCGCGTTCCGCACCCAGCGGCGTGAGACCGGTACGGGTCAGCCGGTCCAGATCGGCCGCGCTCAGGTCACCACTGATCGCGCTGTGTCCCGACCCCTCGGCCCACAGGCCCCACTCGAGCGCCTGAGCAGGCAGCCCCTGCGCCGCCCGCTGCCGGGCCAGGCCACCGAGCAGCGCGTTGGCGGCCGCGTAGTTCACCTGCCCGGGGCTGCCGAACAGTCCCGCCACCGAGGAGAAGAGGACGAACAGCGCGAGGTCGTCGAGCCGGGTGAGCTCGGATAGGTGCCGCGCCGCACCGGCCTTCGGGGCGAGCACGCGGTCGAGGCGTTCGGGCGTCATCGCACCGAGCACGCCGTCGTCGGACATGCCGGCCGTGTGCACGACGCCGGTGAGCGGGTGCTCGGCCGGGATGGTGGCGAGCAGCCCGGCGAGCGCGTCGCGGTCGGCCACGTCGCAGGCCACGACCTCGACCCGGGCGCCGAGCGCGATCAGGTCGGCGGTCAGCTCGGCGGCACCGGCGGCGTCAGAGCCCCGGCGGCTGATCAGCAGCAACCGGCGGACGCCGTGCCCGATCACCAGGTGCCGCGCGACGAGCCCGCCGAGCGACCCGGTGCCGCCGGTGACCAACACCGTGCCGGCCGGGTCGACCGGTGTCGGCACGGTGAGCACCACCTTGCCGACGTGCCGGGCCTGGCTGACGTGGCGGAACGCCTCCGGCGCGCGGCGGATGTCCCACGCGGTCAGCGGCAGCGGGAGCAGGTCGCCCGCCGTGAGCCGGGCCAGGATCTCGGTGAGCATCTGCTGGATGCGGTCCGGCCCGGCCTCGATCAGGTCGAACGCCCGGTAGGCGACGCCCGGGTGGGAGCCGGCCAGGTCGTCCGGCTGCCGGATGTCGGTCTTGCCCATCTCGATGAACCGGCCGCCGGGGCGCAGCAGGTCGAGCGAGGCGTCCACGAAGTCGCTGGAGAGCGCGTTGAGCACCACGTCGACGCCGCCCGCGAAGCGCTCCCGGAAGTCCAGGGTGCGCGAAGAGGCGATGTGGTCGTCGGCGACGCCCAGTTCGCGCAGGACCGGCCACTTGGGGGCGCTCGCGGTGGCGTAGACCTCGGCGCCCAGGTGCCGGGCCAGCCGGACGGCGGCCATCCCCACGCCGCCCGCGCCGGCGTGGATCAGCACCGACTCGCCCGGCCGCAGACCCGCGAGGTCGACCAGCGCGTAGTAGGCGGTCAGATAGGCCATCGGCAGCGCCGCCGCCTCGGCGAAGGTCCAGCCGGCCGGGATCGGCGCCACCATCCGCCGGTCGACCACCGCCGTGGTGGCCAGCGAACCGGGCACGATCCCGGTCACCCGGTCACCCGGCACCAGATCGGTGACGCCCGGCCCGGTCTCCAGCACCACGCCCGCGCCCTCGTTGCCGAGCAGCCCGGCGTCGCCCGGATACATGCCGAGGGCGTTGAGGACGTCGCGGAAGTTCAGGCCCGCCGCGCGGACGCCGACCCGTACGTACCCGTCCGGCACCGGCATCCCGGTCTCCGGGTCGTCGACCAGCGCCAGCCCGTCGAGGCTGCCCTGCTCGACGATGCCGAGGCGCCACCCCCGGCCCGCGGGAGGGACCAGGGCCGGCGCCGCCCGGACCAGCCGGGGAATGGCGGCCCGTCCGTCGCGGAGCGCGAACTGGGGTTCCTCGGTGGCGACGGCGGCGGCCAGCGCGGCGGCCGAGGCCGGGCTGCCGTCGGTGTCGACGAGTTGGAACCGGCCGGGGTTTTCCAGCTGGGCGGAGCGGACGAAGCCCCAGACCGCCGCGGCGACCGGGTCGTGCTCGCGGTCCTGCGGCCCGGTGGCGACGGCGTGGTGGGTGCGCAGCACCAACCGCGTACCGGCCCAGTGCTCGTCGGCCAGCCACTCGTGGCACAGCGCCAGCAGTTCGTGCAGGACCGCGCCGACGGAGGCTCCGCCGGGGTCGGCGACCACCACGGCCGGGGCCGGACGGTCGCGCAGCATCGCCGGCGGCCCGCCGAGCACGACCGGTTCGGCCGCGCCACCTTCGGTGGCGAGCTCGGTCCAGCCGAGCGTGAACAGGGCATCCCGGGCGTGGTCGACCGCCGGCGGCCCGGTCACCGCCGGGCGGAAGACGAGCGTGCCGACGGTGGCGACCGGCGTGCCGTCGGCGTCGGCCACGGTCATGGTGACCGCCGACCCGCCGGCCGGCGACATCCGTACGCGCACCGCGGTGGCCCCGGCCACGGCGACCGAGACACCCGTCCAGGAGAACGGCAGCCAGCCCTCGCCGGCCGGGAGAAAGCCGCCGAGGAGCACGGCGTGCTGCGCCGCGTCGAGCAGCGCCGGGTGCAGCACAAAGCCGGTGACGTCGGTGGCCGCCTCGACCTCGGCATAGATGTCGGCACCGAGCCGCCAGGCGGCCCGCAGGCCCTGGAAGGCGGGGCCGTAGCCGAACCCGGCCGCGGCGAGCGTCTCGTAGAGACCGTCGACGTCCAACGCCTCGGCCCCGGGCGGTGGCCACTCGGTCAGAGCCTCGGGCCGGTCGGCGGCCCCGGCGGCGAGCAGGCCGGTGGCGTGCAGCGTCCACGGCTCGTCCTGGTCGGCGTCCGGCTGGGAGAAGATCTGCAGCATCCGCCGGGCGTCGGGGCCGGGCTCGTCGACGACCAGCTGCACGCGTACGGGCTCGGTCAGCGCGAGCGGCGCGGCGAGGGTAAGCTCCTCGACCGCGGGGCAGCCGGCCTCGTCGCCCGCCCGCACGGCCAGCTCCAGGAAGGCTGTCCCGGGCAGCAGCACCGCGCCGTTCACGACGTGGTCGGCGAGCCACCGGTGGGTGTGGGTGGCGAGCCGGCCG
>DASRYP010000215.1:0-4394 GCA_035687165.1 Actinoplanes sp.
CGCAGGGCACCCGGATCAGCCGCAACGTGCTCTACCGCAACAGTCGCGACATCTTCATCGAGGTCAGCCACGGCCCGTACCTGGTCGAGCACAACGTCTTCGCCTCACCCGCGGCGATCGAGCTGTTCAGCCAGGGCGGTGCCTTCGTGAACAACCTGATCTGCGGCACCGTCCGCGTCGAGGCGGTCATGGACCGGGCCACCCCCTACCACCGCCCGCACAGCACCCAGGTCGCCGGTTACGCGTACATCCGGGCCGGCGACGACCGCTGGATCGGCAACGTCTTCGTGGGCGGGGACCCGGCCATCGCGTACGGGCACGAGGCCGAAGGCAAGGCGCCCCCGCTCTCCGGCACGTCCGCCTACGACGGCTACCCGGTCTCGTTCGACGACTACCGCGCCCGCATCGAGGCCCAGGCGCCCGGCGACCACCAGCGCTTCCTCGACGTCGTGCAGGCCGTCTACACCCGAGCCAACCTCTACGCGGCCGGTGCCCGCCCGTTCGACGGCGAGACCGACCCGCTCGTCGTGGGCGGCGCGGTGGTGACCGTCACCGACGAGGGCGACACCGTGCACCTGGTCACCGACCTGCCGGCCGAGTTCGACGGCCTGCGCCTGGCGCCGGTCTCGGGCCGCGACCTCGAGCGCGTCCGCTTCGCCGACGCCGAGTTCGAGGAGCGCGACGGCACCCCGGCCGTCCTGGACGCCGACCTGCTGGGCACGCCCAAGCTGTCCGGCGACTTCCCGGCCGGCCCGATCGCCACCCTCGCCGCCGGCCAGGCCACCACCCGCATCTGGTAAGCCGCGCGCACCGGCCGGGGACGCGACCACGTCCCCGGCCGGTCAGGTGTACCCCGCAGCACTCCGACGACCGCTGGGGCGTTCCGCTTGGCTCGCTCCAGCGTCCCCGCCTCCGCTTCACCCGCGCCGATTGTCTTGGGGTCTCCGATCGGCTCGGGCGCACCGCCACTCAAGACAAATCACGGAATCAGCTCCGGCCGACCCGCGGGGGACGGCCGCGCCCGGGACCGGCTCGAGGAGTGGTTGGCCCGGCGGCTGGACCGTAAGGTCGGGACCATGCCGACGATCACCCCCAGCGACGGAGTAAATGACGTGAAAGACCTGCTCAGCGGCCTCGACGTGATCGATGACGCCGACGTGCTGGAGAGCCTCAGCCACGACGACGCGGAGTGGGCGCCTTACGGCAAGGCGCTGGCCGCCGTGCGTCCGAGGACCACCGAGGACGTACGTCGGGTGGTCGCCGCCTGTGCGGAGCGGAACGTGCCGATCGTGCCGCGCGGGGCCGGCACGGGACTGTCCGGCGGGGCCAACACGGTCGACGGGGCGGTGATCCTCGACCTGTCGCGGATGAACCGGATCGTGGAGATCGACGCCGACAACCTGACCGTCACCGTGCAGCCCGGCGTGATCAACAACGATCTGAAGGCGGCGGTGGCCCAGCACGGGCTGTGGTACCCGCCCGATCCGGCCAGCGCGCCCTGGTCGACGATCGGCGGGAACGTCTCGACCAACGCGGGCGGGCTGTGCTGCCTGAAGTACGGCGTGACGCGGGACTACGTACTCGGCCTGGAGGCGGTCGTCGGCGGCCCGGCCGGGGAGTACGGGACGGTCGTGCGGCTCGGCCGGCGCACGACCAAGGGCGTGAGCGGCTACGACCTGGCGGGGCTGTTCACCGGCTCCGAGGGCACGTTCGGAGTGATCACCGAGATCACGTTGCGGTTGCGCCCGGCTCGGCGCGAAGCCCCCCGCACGGTGGTCGGCGCCTTTGCCAGTGTCGTCGCCGCGGGCGAGGCGGTCGCCGCGATCACCCGAGCGGGCTTGCTGCCTGCCGCGCTCGAACTGCTCGACCGCACCTGTCTGCGGGCCGTGGAGGACTGGAAGCACCTGGGCCTGGAGGCCGACGCGGCCGCGTTGCTGTTGGCCCAGCTCGACGCGCCCGGCCGGGCCGGCGACGAGGAGGCCACCGCGGTCGCCGAGGTGTTCCGGGCGGCGGGTGCGATCTGGGCCGAGCAGTCCACCGACGAGATCGAGGCCGAAGCGCTGTTCGCCGCGCGCCGGCTCGCCTATCCGGCCCTGGAGCGGCTCGGGCCGGTGCTCACCGAGGACGTCTGCGTGCCGCGCTCCCGCGTACCGGAAATGCTGGCGTCCATCGAGGAGATCGCGGCCCGGCACGGCACGACGATCGCCACCATCGCCCACGCGGGTGACGGCAACCTGCACCCGCTGATCCTGGCCCCCACGGGCGACGAGAACGCCCGCCGAGCCGCCCAGGCCGCCTTCGACGACCTGCTGACCGCGGCGATCGCGATGGGCGGCACGGTCACCGGCGAGCACGGGGTGGGCCTGCTCAAGCGGGCCGGAATGCGTCAGGAGCTCTCGGCCGGGGTGCTGGCGATGCAGGTCGCGGTCAAGCAGACCCTGGATCCGCTCAACCTGTTCAACCCCGGCAAGGTCGTAGGCTGACCGGCGTGAACCCCCTCGGGGACGACCGGATCCGGCTGCGCGAACTGCCCGACGGCGACCTGCCCAATGTGGACGATGACGAGGCCGGTTCGGCCGCGACCCGAGGCCTTGCGGTCGGCGATCCATCGTGCGCCAACCGGCATCGATCCCGGAGCATCCGGCTTCCGGTGAGTGAAGGGGTTCGGTGCTTGTCGGGCGGGCGCCTCCTTTTGATGCCCGGGGGATCAGGCGAGCTGGGTCATTCGTAGGGTTGCATTGGTAATTCTTTTCAAGATTTTTTCGTGTGGCTCTGAGCTGCTGTTTTGTCGTTGTCAGGGCGGTTTTTCGGGGGTGGGGCGGCCGGACGGGTTGAACCGGGCGGCGGGCGGGGGCCGTACTGGCCCGCAACACCGGTGACATCGACGTCCAACGACGAGGAGTTTCTATGAGGCCCCGCACGTACCGACGAGGGAACGACGGCAACCGGCGGAAGACGATCGGCGCGGTAGTGGTCGCGGGAGTGGTCGTCGCGATGGGTGTGACCGGGCTTCAACTGGCCTCGGCGGGCACCGAGTCCAAGGCCGTCAAGCTGGTCAATGTGGATGGTCAGCGGTTCGATGTCGCGCAGTGTGCGGACCTGCAGATCAACGCCGGGGCGGTCGTCTGCGACGGTGCGCAGCTCGATCCGATCGCGGAACAGGCGCCGGGTGAGGCTGCGGCCGGGGCGGCTGCGGCGCTTGAGGCGGCGTGCGACACGTTCGCGGCCGACGCGGCGGCCGCGGGGGAGGAAGCCGGTGCCGGTGAAGAGGCGGGTCCTGGTGAGGAAGCGGCCCCAGGCTCGGCGGCGGCCAAGGCCGAGAACAAGGCGACTGCGAAGAAGTGGGCCAAGACGCTGAAGGCCGCCAAAGCACGGGCGGCGGGGAGCAAGGCGGCCGGGGGCGCAAAGGCCGGCGCGAGCGAAGCGGGCGGGAAAGCCGGAGCCGGCGCGGAGGCTGGTGCGGGCGAAGCCGGTGCAGAGGCTGGCGCTGGTGAGGAAGCCGGCGCGGACGCGGGTGCTGGTGAGGAAGCCGGTGCAGAGGCTGGTGCTGGTGCGGACGCTGCGGCTGCGGCGAAGGCTGTTGCCTCGGCCCAGCAGAGCCTGCTGCAGGCCTGCTTGACGCTCGCCGACGCGAAGGCCGTTGCCGCCGGTGCGGCTGGTGCCCAGGGCGACGCCGCCGGCGCCGGCGAGGAAGTCGGCCAGGGCGAAGAGGCCGGCGCGGGTGAGGAAAACGGCGCCGGTGCGGAAGGTGCCGACGGCGCCGCGGACGAGGGCGCGGCACCGGCCGTGAAGAACGCGAAGAAGTAGCGCGACTGCCCGATCCCCGCAGCCGCACGGCTGCGGGGATCGCAGGTGATGAGGCGCCGTCCGTCAAGTTCCCGGGTCGGCGCCCGGCGGCGCTGCGGGCTTAGCGCGGGCGGCGGACCAGCGCGATCGGGCCGAAGTCGGTCTGGGTGATGGTCAGGGGTTCGAAGCCGGCCTGTTCCGCCTCGGCGACGACGTCGGCGAGCGGGCGGCCGTGGGGCACGTCGTGGGCGTGGGCGACGAGGCGGCGCAGGGTGAACTCGGCGTGGGCGCCGGCGTCGGTGGGTTCGACGTTCATTTGTTGCACCAGCAGCAGGCCGCCGGGGCGCAGGCTGCGCAGGATCATCGCCAGCGTGGCGGCGCGGGTCGGCTCGGGGAAGAACGGCTGGGCCCAGAAGGCGGCGTCGTAGGCGGACGGCTCGTCGAGGTCGCGGGCGTCCAGGACCCGTACGTCGATCCGGTCGTCCACGCCCAGTTCCTTCGCCCGGGCGATGGCCACGGCGGCGACGGCGGGGATGAGTTCGAGCGTGGTGGCCCGCAGGCCGGGCAGGACGGCGGCCGCGCTCAGGACGAAGCCGCTGACCCCACTA
>DASRYP010000216.1:0-5628 GCA_035687165.1 Actinoplanes sp.
TGCGCACCGACAAACCGGGCGACATCGAGAACGCCGGCATCCTGTGGAACCCGAGGACCGGCCCCGACCTGACCCAGAAGTACGTGAAGCGCCACCCGGTGCCGTTCGCGGAGTACATGCCGCTGCGCCCGATCGCGCGCCTGGTGACCGACAAGGTCGACCTCGTGCGCAACATGCTCGCCGGCGACCACCCGGGCGTCCTGCACAGCGGCGCGGTCACCGTCGGCGACGTCATCTGCTTCGAGGTGGCCTACGACAGTGTGGTCCGCGACACTGTAACCGGCGGGGCGCAGGTGCTCGCGGTGCAGACCAACAACGCGACCTTCAACGAGGCCGAGGCCCGTCAGCAGCTCGCTATGGTGCGGCTTCGCGCGGTCGAGCACGGTCGGGAGGCGCTGATGGTGTCCACGGTCGGGGTGTCCGGATTCGTCGGCACGGCCGGTCAGGTCTTCGACTCGAGCGGTTTCAATGTCGGCGCGGTGATGGTGCGCGACATGCGGGTGAACGCTACGACTACGCTGGCGACTCGTTTGGGACATGGGCCCGAGCTGGTGGCGGTCGCTATCACGATCGTCGCCCTGGCCGGCGCGCTTCCACTGCGACTGCGACGCCGCCGGCGCACCGAGGACGACACTCGCCGCACGGCAGGCGACGAACGGAATGCGGAGGCACGGTGAACGAGGAAGGCTACCCCGGGGTGGGGCGGGTCCTGGTGGTGATCCCGACTTACAACGAGGCGGACAACATCCGCAGGATCACCGAGCGGGTACGCCGCGAGGTGCCCGCGGTCGACATCCTCGTCGCCGACGACAGCTCCCCCGACGGCACCGGCTGGATAGCCGACGAGCTCGCCGCCGCCGACGACCACATCTTCGTGCTGCACCGGGCCGGCAAGGAAGGGCTCGGGGCGGCGTACAAGGCGGGCTTCGCGTGGGCCAAGAACAAGGGGTACGACGCGGTCGTCGAGATGGACGCGGACGGCTCGCACGCCCCCGAGGAACTGCCGAAGCTGCTCGACGCGCTCGTCGACACCGACGCGGTGCTGGGCACCCGCTACATTCCGGGCGGCAGTGTGCACAACTGGCCGCTGCACCGGCTGCTGCTCTCGCGCGGCGGCAACATCTACATCCGCACGGCGCTGCGCATGCCGTTCCGGGACGCGACCGGCGGCTACCGGGCCTACCGGATGCCCGTGCTGGACGAGATCAACGTCGAGACGGTGGCCTCAACGGGCTATTCGTTCCAGGTCGAGCTGGCCTGGCGGACCTATCAGGCCGGGTTCCGGATCGCCGAGGTGCCGATCACGTTCACCGAGCGCGAACACGGCGTCAGCAAGATGAGCGGCAACATCTTCAAGGAACAGCTGCTCAGGGTCACGGTGTGGGGGATACAGGCCCGCCGTGACGCCTTCCGCCTGCGGTTCGGCAAGCGGGCCGCCGAGGGTTCGACCTGGCCGTGACCGGGCACCTCCGTGTCATGCTGGAGAGGTCGTACACACGGAGGAACACATGCGTGGTCGAGGCCTTGCCCTGCTGCCGCTGGGGCTGTCGTTGCTGGCGGTCGTCGAGATAGTCGTGTTCATCGCGGTGGCGCACGCCATCGGTGGCGGGTGGGCGGTGCTGCTCGGCGCCGCGGCCAGCCTGACCGGCCTGGCGCTGCTGCGCCGCGAAGGCATCAAGGGCTGGCGCCGATTCCAGGCCGCCGCCGTCGAGGGTCGCCCGCCGGGCCGGCAGGTGTCGAACTCGCTGGTCGGGCTGCTCGGCGCGCTGCTGTTGGCCGTCCCCGGGTTCGTGAGCGCCGTGGCCGGCCTGTTCCTGCTGCTGCCGCCGGGCCGTCAGCTCGCCCGGCACCAGATGGAGCGCTTCACGGAGCGCCGCGTGGGCGGGGCGATGGCCGGCGACCTGTTCGGCGCCCGGCACGTCCGCGTCCACCCCGGTGAGCCGATCGACGCGGACTTCGAGACCCCGCGCTCCCGCACGCCCGCCGCCGCCATCGAGGGCGAGATCGTCGAAGGTGAAGTCCTCCGGTAACCGGTGCCCGCGCACCAAAGAGGCCGCCCCTCGGGGCGGCCTCTTTGGTGCTGACTCGCTGCCTACCCGCCGCTTACCTGCCGCGGCGGGTGCGGACTTCCTGGAGCCGCTCGTTGAGGATGTCCTCCAGCTCCGAGATCGATCGCCGCTCGAGGAGCATGTCCCAGTGAGTACGCGGCGGCTTCGCCTTCTTCTGTTCCGGCTCGTTGCCGTCCACCAGACGGGCGACGCTGCCGTCGAACTTGCACTCCCAGGTGGTGGGCACCTCGGCGTCGACGGCGAACGGGACCTCGAACTGGTGGCCCTTCACGCACAGGTACTCTCGGGTCTGCCGGGGCGCCAGCTCGGTGTTGCGGTCGGACTCGTAGCTGACTGCGCCAAGACGGCTTCCGCGCAGCATGCGTTCGCCCATGATCGGCTTTCCCCTCGCTCGTGGTGCTGCTCTCGTTGTTGTAACGAAAGGGGCGGCCGCGGGATTCCTACGGTCGCCGAGACAATCCATTCAGGCCCTGCACATCCGAGTGCGGTGCGTCCAGGTCCAGTTGGCCCGCCGGTGTGACGGCGGTGTTAACGATACGAGCCTATCCGCCCGTAGCACCTACCCGGCACCGCCAACCCGTGCCGAAGTGGACCTTGGTCCACTTTACGCCTTATGCGTCTTCTGCAGGTGGTGCGAGATACGTCACTCGGTCAAGTAGACGCGTATATCGCCACGTCGGTCGACTCTCCATTCGTCCGCCGGACGCCGAAGCTGAGCACTCCAGCCCCCGGCCAGATATCCGGCGGTCAGGATCGGACGTCGGCGGCAGTCGACTGCGACGGCGGGGACTGCGACGGCGGGGACTGCGACGGGCGGGTGGTACCGAGGCTGGCCAGGGCCGACGCGAGGTCGCTGACCTGCGCGGAGAGCTGGGCGGTCCGGGCCTGGGCCAGCTCGGCGTCGGCCTGCGCGGCGGCCAGGCGGCGTTCCAGGTCGGCGCGGTCCCGGGCTGACCGTTCCAGCTCTTCCCGCGTGCGCTGGAGAGCGTCCCGTTCGGACACCGCGGTCGCGAGTTCCCGGCGCACCCGGGTGATCTCGGCGTCGGCGGTCTCCCGGGCGGCCGCGGCCTCCCGCCGTACGTCCTGCACGGTCTTCTCGGCGGCGTCGCGCTCGGCGGCGTGCTCGCGCCGGGCGGCGCTCAGGTCGGCGCGAGCACGCTTGGCCTCGTCCCGCGCGGCATCCCGTTCACCGCGCAGCTCCGCGTTGCGGGCGGCGGCTGTCTCCGCGTCGCGCAGGGCTGTGGCGAGCTCACGCTCGGTGGCCTCACGATCCCGGCGTACGTCGAGAATCTCCGCTTTGGCCGTGGCGAGCTCGTCGCGTGCGGTGTCGCGGTCGGCCTCGGCCCGTTCCCGCAGAGCCGCGGCGGCGGTCGCTTCACGTTGGGCCTTCTCTCGGGCCGTGTGCGCCTCTTGGGCCTGGGTCGTGGCGGACCGGGCAATGCGTTCCGAATCCTCAGCGCGATGCTGGGCCTCGTCACGTTCCGCACTCGCGGCGGCGGCGAACTGCTGAGCCGTAGCCGTCTCGAGAGCCGACCGCTCGGCGTCACGGCGGGCGTCGTCACGCTCGGTGTGAGCGGCCGCGATCTGCCCCGACGTCTCGGCCCGGATCTCGGCGACCTGCCGATCGACGCCGGCCGGGGAGAGCTCGGAGTGCAGCGCCTCGGTCAGCGAGCCGACGAGCTGATCGAGGCGGTCGACGACCTCCCAGCTGCGCGCGACCTGCCCGGCGAGCCCGGGGGAGGACCGGTGGCGCATGCGGACGTTGCGGGAGGCGCGTTGGCATTCGCCGTCGTTGTCCCGGCAGTACCGGAAGGGCCGCCCGGCCGAGTTCCGCTGGGGGACAGGTCGTCCACAGTGGGCGCAGGGCCGGGTCTCGGCGTCGTTCTCACTCATCGCAAGGCCAGCCTAGGCGCGTGGGGTGCGGTATCCGGGCCGCGACACGTCCAAAGGTCACGCGCGCCACACCCATCGATCTCGAGCCGCTCACCCCGCGGCCGGCGAGGCATCCATCCTAGGATGCTCTACGCGAGGTGCGCCCGCGCACCTGATCGAGGACAAAGCCGAACTCAAGAACAAAAAGGAATCAACGGCCCCACCAAGCACGTGTTGTCAGGACGCATCGCGCGTGCGGCAGGCGACGTGGCCGGGGCCGGAAGGCGGTCATGCCGCGCAAGGTAGCGGGCCGTTCCGACAGTTCCGGCGATAAATTCGTGCTGTGGAAAACCTGCTCCGTCCCGGATGGACCGTCGAAGAACTTGTCCACAGCACCGCGAACGAAGTCACCGGAGGGGTCTGGCGGGTCTACCGTGACGACGGCACCGCGATCCTCAAGATTGTGACGCCGAGGAGAGCGGGCGCCGCCGAGCACCTGGCGGCCAGTGCCGACCCGGGTCATTTCAACTATTGGCGGCGCGAGCCCGAGGCGTATGCGTCGGGGCTGGTCGCGACCGGTCTGCCCGGCCTGCCCGGGCCCGAGATCTACGAGGAGGTGGACGGCCCTGACGGTTCGGTGGCGATGTGGCTGGAGGATGTGACCGGTTCGGCCGGCACTACCGCGGGCGTGGTCGAGCTGGGTGGCGTGGCGTTCCGGCTCGGGGGTGCGCACGCGCGGTGGCTCGGGCGGCCGCCGGTGGAGCCCTGGTTGGCGCGGGACTGGCTGCGGGACTACACGTTGGCGCAACCGGTCGACACCGATCTGGATTGGGACCATCCGGTGGTGGCGGCGGTATGGCCGCCGTCCTTGCGTGACGGGCTGCGCCGGTTGTGGGAGCGGAGGGCGGAGATTCTCGCGCTCACCGACGATCTTCCGCGGACGTTGTGCCACCACGACGTCTGGCCGATGAACCTGGTCCTCGCGCCGCGCGGGCCGGTGCTGCTCGACTGGGCGTTCGTGGGGCCGGGTGCGATCGGGGAGGACCCGGCGAACCTGGCGCTGGACACGTTCATCGACGGCCTGATCGGCGTCGAGTTGCTGGACGACGTCCTCAAGGAGGTGGCCGAGCAGTACCGGCGCGGGCTCGACGGCGCCGTCGACGACGAGACGGTTCGTCGGGCGATCATGACGTGCGGAGCGGCCAAGTACTTCTGGCTCGCGCCCCGCATGGTGATCGCCGCTGGTCAGGGCCTGAGTCGCAAGACGGCCTACGACCGCCGTGGCATCGAGGACATGCTGGCCGGCCGCGCTCCGGTGCTGGAGGTCGTCGCCCGCTGGGCCGACGCCGTCGTCTGAGCCGGGGGACAGCGGGTGGCCCGGTGAGCCGAGCGGCGGGCCACCGGGCCACACCTTCTGGATCAGGCGCCGGCGCCGCCGTCGACGGGGACGATCGCGCCGGTCACCATTGAGGCGCGGTCGCTGAGCAGCCAGGCGGCGACCTCGGCGACCTCGCGGGGTTCGGCCATCCGGCCGAGCGGAATGGTGGCTCTGGCCCGCTCCTTGATGCCGGGAGTGGTCGCCTCCCACGTGTCGATCATCTCCGTGGCCGTACCGCCGGGGGTGATGCCGTTCACCCGGATGCCGTCCTGGGCCCAGCTCACGGCGGTGGTCTCGGTGATGCTGTTG
>DASRYP010000217.1:0-2880 GCA_035687165.1 Actinoplanes sp.
GACGGGCGGCTGACCGTGCTGCCGCCGGGCGATAAGCGGTTCGACCCGGGCGAGGTCCTGGCCTCCCCCAAGCTCGCGGCGACCGTCCGAGAACTGACCTCCCGCTTCGACATCGTGCTCGTGGACGCGCCGCCGCTGCACGGAGTGGCCGACGCGGCCGTGCTCGGCAAGGTGACCGACGGCGCCCTGCTGGTGGTGCGGGCCGGCAAGACCCGCACGGCCGACGTGCAGCGCTCGACCGACCTGCTGGAACGGGTCGGGGCGCGACTGGTGGGGGCCGTGCTCAACGCCCTGCCGCGCCGCCTGCCCACGGCCCCGGCCGACCCGGCTCGGCCGCGCATTCAGGCGCCGGTCGACAGCCCCGGTCTGGTCACCAGCCTGCTCGGCGAGCGCGTGCCGGAGGAGCAGCAGGAGCAGGCCGAACCCGCTGCGCCGCCCAACCCCGTCACCGGGCGGGCCCGGGTCACCGTCGACCTGTCCCACTCGGTCGTCACCCCGGGCATCGTCATCCCCCGCATCGTCACCCCCGGCATCGTCACCCCCGGCATCGTCACCCCGGATATCGTCACCCAGCGTTCGAAAGCCCCGGCCGACGAGCCTCCCGTGAACGGCAACGCCGTCGGCGTCGTGCGTGGGCGAGCCCGGGTCGCCGACGACCCCGCCGACGGGGCGGAGGACAAGCATGAGTGAGCTCCAGGCGGAGCTCACCGCCGAGGTCGCCGAAGCCCGGCGCCCCCGTGCGGTCGCCTGGGTCGGCGGACAGCTGCGCGAGCCGTTCGTGCAGCTCTTCGCATCGCAGTTACTCACCGGGGTGGTTGCCCTGGTCGCGAACATCCTGATGGTCCGCGCCCTCGCACCGGCCCACCGCGGCGAGGTCGCCCTGATGCTGCAGGTCGTCTACCTGGCCACCCAGTTCGTCCTGGTCGGCACCGAGCGCAGTTTCGTCGCGAACTATCACGAGGCGCCGCCGGGTGCGGCCGTCCGCGCGTACGCCCGGCTCCTGATCATTCCGACGGCGGTCGTGCTGGTCATCGCGGCCGGCTACGAGATCATCGCGCCGCACCACTTCAACCCCGGGTTGCTGGTATTCAGCCTCGTCGCGGCGTACACGCTGGTCGAGGTGGCCGGTTTGGCCACGCGGTCGATCGCGATCGCGGCCGGACGCGTGGGCGACTTCCTCGTCTGCCGGGTCGTGGAGGCGTTGCTCCTGCTCGGCCTGCTGGTCGTCCTCTACCTGAGGGACACCACCACGCCGGCGCTCTGGATCGTGGCGTACCTCGTCGCCGGCTTCCTGCCCACCGCGTTCTCCGTCGTCGTGTGGCTGCGGCGGCCCGGGCCGCCGCGGGCCGGGCTGCCCGACCACAATCGACAGGTCCGCAAGGAGGGCATCGCGCTGTTCCCCGCCGCGATCTCGAACATGGCGATGCTGCGGTCCGACCGGCTCGCCCTGCCGGCGCTGGCCTCGACATCGGCGCTCGGCCTCTACACCTCCGTGGCCACGATGACCGAGCTGCTCGCCTGGCCGGTCCGCGCCTACGCCGACGCCAAGCTGGGCAAGTGGCGCAAGGCCCACAACGACGGCGAACTGCCGACCCGCCCGATCCTGCTCGCCGTCACCGTTTACTGCCTGGTCGTCGCGCCGATCGCGGCCGGCGGACTCTATCTGCTCATCGTGCCGGTCTTCGGTCAGGCCTACGCGCCGGCCAAGGCGGTGGTGGTGCCGCTGGTCGCCGCGGCCGGGCTCTACGCGATCTCCCGGGTGACCCTCGGCCTGCTCATCGCCAAGAACCGCGGCACGCTGGTCTCGGCCGCCGAGATCACCGGTTTCGGGGTCAGCTTCGCCGCGTACCTGACGCTCATCCCGCCGTTCGGCATCCTCGGCGCGGCGTACGGGTCGCTGATCGGCTACGGCACCTGCCTGCTCTTCGCGCTGGTCGCCAACCTGGTCTCCGGTGATCGGGGATGACGTGGCTGCGTCCGTCCCGGGTCTTCCTCGCCCCGGGCCTGGTGCTGATCCTGGTGGCGATCGGAGGCCGGTACACGCTCGACCGCGCCGGCTACACCGACCTCGCCTGGGTCGACCTGCGCGTGGTTGGCCTGCTCGTCGCGCTGGCCGTGCTCATCGTCGACATCGCCCGGCGCCCCGCCCCGCTGACCGGGTCCCGGCGGGAGGGCTGGCTCGTCGCCACCGTGCTCTTCTTCCTGTTCCAGATCGCCTCGGGCCTGTGGGCGCCGCAGGCCTCCCGGGTCGGGCCGCAGACGCTCGACCTGGTGCTGATGGGCGCGCTGGTCGTCGCCTTCTCGGTGTACGCCGTGGGCGACCCCGAGTCGGTGCTGAAGACGGCTTTCCTGCTGTTCTTCGTCGCTGCCATCGTCTTCGCGCTTGCCGCGCTCTTCGTCAACGGCCCGGGTGAGCAGGGCCGCTACTCGGCGTTCGGCGGTGGCCCGAACGTCTTCGTGCGCATCGAGATCCTCGGCGTGATCAGCGCCGTCGCGCTCTTCCTGAGCACCGGCCGTATCCTGCCGCTGCTGGTCACTCCGCTGTTCCTGCTCGCCGCCGTGCTCTCCGGCTCGCGGGCCGGTCTGCTCGCCGGGGCCGTGGTCGGCGGGTTCGCGCTGCTCAAGCTGCGCCGCCGGCTGCACCCCGGCGCGATCGCGGGCGCCGCGGTCTTCCTCACCTCCGCGATCATCGCCGTCTGGGCGTTCGCGCCACCGGCCTTCACCAACCTGTTCCAGGAACGCTTCGTCGAGCAGACTGTGCAGGACCGCCATCTCTCCGACCGCACCGACATCTGGGCGGCGGCGTGGCAGCTCGCGGTCGATCACCCGATCGCCGGCGCCGGCCTCGACGGCTTCTACGGCCTGATCGGCGTCAACCAG
>DASRYP010000218.1:0-4122 GCA_035687165.1 Actinoplanes sp.
CCTCGCCCGCCGCGGCCTCGACGTGCGCGACCGTGTGATCTTCCGCGAGACCCGCACCCCCGCCGATCTGGCCGACGCGACGGGCGCTCCCGGTGGCGCCATCTACGGCACCGCCGGCGGCCTGATGCGGCCGGTCAACCACGGCCCGGTCGAGGGCCTGCACCTGGTCGGCGGATCGGTCCACCCCGGTGGTGGCCTCCCGATGGTCACCCTCTCCGCCCAGCTGGTCGCCGATCGGATCGGTCCAGCCTGATTCCTCAGCGGGGAGCGTGCGCCGAGAGGAACGCCTTGGCGATCGCGGACGAGAGGTCGGCCGGGTTGGTGGCCGCGAACGCCTTACCGCCGGTGGCTTCCGACATGGCGCCGAGGGCCTTCATGTCGACATCGGGTCCGTAGCCGACCGAGAGGACCGGCACCGGGCGGCTCGGGTCCTGTTCGGCGGCGAGTTTCTGCATGAACTGGGCATGCGTCATCTTGAAGGTCGACTCGCCGTCCACCCCGTCGGTCAGCACCACGACCAGCGTCACCGTGCCGGGCGAGACCTTCTCGCGCATCTCGGCGACGCCGTCGAGCACCGACTTGTAGAGCGGAGTGCCCGAGTTGTCGGCCGCCTGGTAGCTCCTCATCACCTTCGACATCAGGTCACGCCGGGTCTTGCCGTCGACCGGGCCGGTGATCGGGCCGTAGGGCACGACCTCCCTGTGCGGCGGGCTGCTCGGCGACGGCTGGCCGAAGAACCACATGCCGACGCTGGTGTCCTCGGCGAACAGCTCGGACGCGGTCTTTCCCGACTCGCGTAGCAGGTCGGCGCGGGTCACCTGCCTCCCGCCAGGAGCGGTGATCTTCTGGTTCATCGAGCCGGACGCGTCGATGAGCAGCAGCACCTGGGTGCTGAGCGACTTGTATTCGCTCCACATCGTCGCGGGGGCCAGCAGACCGCCGGGCTTTTCCGGCAGGGACAGCGTGCCGGGCAGCGACGCGGTGCGGAAACCGGCCTGGGTGAGCGACGCGCGGGTGATCGCCGCGCGCAGCTTCCGGGTCAGCGCGATGTCCTGATTATTCTTCGCAACTGCGAACGGATAATCGGCCTCGACGAGCCCGTCGGCCGGGTAGGCGCCCTTGAGCTGAACGGTGTGCTTGCCGCGCTGGTAGGTCCGCAACTGCTGCTCGGTGATCGGGAAGACGCCGACGTCGTAGACGATGCCGTTGGTGTTCCACTCCTCGCCGATCCGGGCCATCAGCTTGGTCGGGTCGGCCGTCGCCTCCTTCAGCCGGCTGCGCAGGGTCAGCGCGCGGAGCTGGGCGATGCCGCTGTCGGGCGTGGTGCGAGCCATCGCCGCGTTGACGCCGTAGACGGAGAGCAGGCCGATCGTGCTGGCCTGGGCGTCCGGCATCGTCACGGCGGCGAGCCGGCCGGCCGCAGCAGCGCCGGTGAGCTGGGCCCAGGACGTCTTGTCGCCCTTGGCGATCGTCTCGGTGACGGCGGTCGGGGCGGCCAGCACGATGGGCGAACGGGCCAGGGGCCTGCCCTGTGCCGTGAACGCGGCGCCGCCCTCGTTGGCGATGCCCAGCCAGGCGCTGCTGGACGGGATCCAGACGTCGGGCTTGGCGGCGTCGGCCACGGTGTAGCCCGGCTCCTGGGCGACGACCTCGATCGGGTCGCAGGGGTTGGCCGGGTCGTCGTCGAGGGTCTTGGCCGCGGCGCTCACGACCGGAGCGATCTCGGGCGCGGCGACGACCCGCAGCTTGACGTTCGAGCAGGTCGAGGCCGACGCCGTACGCGTGGGGGTGGCGCTGGAGGTGGGGGCGGGCTCGCGGGTGTACATCCACCAGGCGGTTCCGCCCGCGACGGCGAGCAGCAGCAACACGATCGCGGCCGCGAGCACCACGCGGCCCGCGCCACCCGGGGGTGGTCCGTGGTGGGTGACAGGTTCGTCCCCCGGCGGCTGGTTGTATCTCGCCATCTCCGACATCGACCCACCTCTCCTTCTTCGTCGGCTCGTCGACCGATCTTGACCGCACGGCGGCACCGGTCCCGCCGCTATTCAAGATCGATTCATCGAGCGTTTCTCGCTTCAACGTGAGCGAATAGTAATCACATCTCAGCGGCTGACAACGGTCGACCCCTTGTTGGCACATTGCCCGGTAGACACCGGGGTGGCCCATCCCCTACCCTGCAGCCGCGCCACTGCTGCCACGATCAATTCCCCTTCCTCACCTGTGTCAACGGGCTCCCGGACCGTCCACCATAGACCGTATCCACATCGAAGACCGCCGCTTCGACAGTCGCCCGAAGTTCGCTTTCGGCACGAAAACGTGGCATGGTCGAACTGGTGATCTCGTCACCGTCCGTAAAGAGGCAGTGCCGAGTGAAATCCACCATTCCCTGCCATGCGTAATTCACGTCCATCTATGCATAAACGATCTTCCTAGCCGGCAGTACGACGGGCCGACATGAATCGACGGGGTTCCATCGAGTCCACCGGCGGGCCTCCGGGTCGCGGCTGTCGAGGACCATCCGACCGCCCGGGACGAGCGAACGGCGCAGCACCCGCGGGGCCGACCACCACTGTTCGACTCGGGGTCAGAGCGGGCGGACGCCGAGGGGGAGCTCCTCGGTGGCGATGTGGAGCAGGAGGGTCGCGCGCAGGGCCTCGGCCGCGTGCGGGAGGACCGAGCGCTTGCGGTGGGCGAGGGCGATCGTGCGGCGCATGCCAGGCGGGGCCAGCGGGGTCGCCCGAAGCAGTGGACGGTTGGCCAGCACCATGCTCGGGACCAGCGCCACGCCCAGGCCGGCCTCCACGAAGGCCAGCACCGCGTCCATCTCGCCGCCCTCGACAGCGAACTTCGGGGTGAACCCGGCCTTGCGGCACGCGTCCAGGGTGACGCCGCGGATGTCGTAGCCGGCCCGGAACATGACCAGCGGGGTGTGCTCCAGCTCGGACAGGGCGATCCGCGGGTTGGCCGTGGGGGGCGGGCCATCGGCGACCGAGGCGACCACCAGGCTCTCCCGCAGCACGGGGGCGGCACTCAGCGAGTCGTCGACGCCCTCCTCGGGCTGGACGATCAGGGCCAGGTCGAGCGTGTGGGCCAGCAGGTTCTCGATCAGGTCCTGCGAGCCGCCCTCGTTGACATAGAGCTGGATCTCGGGATGGGCGGCGCGAAACGTGCGCAGCACTTCGGGCACGAGCGACGAGCAGAGGCTCGGGGTCGCACCCAGGCGCACCTCGCCGCGGCGCAGACCGACGATGTCGGAGACTGCCTCCTGGGCGGCGTCGGCGTCGGCCACCATGCGCTGGGCGAGCGGCAGCAGGGTCTGTCCGGCCACGGTCAGGGTGACGCCGCCGCGAATACGCTCGAACAGCGGGGCGCCGAGGGTCGCCTCGAGGGTGTGAATTTGCTTACTGAGAGTCGGCTGCGAGACGCCCAGGTTATCCGCCGCTTGGGTGAAATGCCGCGTTTGTTCCACTTCGAGGAAGTACCGGAGCTGCTGAAGCTGCACCTCGATAGCCTATCTCTATGCGTACTGCGTCGATCATGCATTAGACGAATCGTGGCGGGGCTCCTACCGTCCAGAGTGTGGCGGTAGATATTTCGACCCGGAAGGCCCCGGCGGCGACGCCGAGGCCGGGCAGACCCAGGCGCTCCTCAGTCGCGCTCAAGATCCTCATGGCGGTGACCGGGATTCTGCTGGTCGGCTTCCTGTACGCGCACATGATCGGCAACCTGAAGATCTTCTTCGGTGCCGAGACGTTCGATCATTACGCGCACTGGCTGCGGAGCATCGGCGAGCCGCTGCTCCCGCACGGGTGGTACCTGTGGATCCAGCGCGCGGTGCTGACCGCGGCCATCGTCGGGCACATCGTCGCGGCCACCATCCTGGCTCGGCGTGCCCGCCAGGCCCGGCCGGTCAAGTACGCGCACCGGCCCAAGGTGCAGGGCAGCTACGCCGCGCGCACGATGCGCTGGGGTGGCGTGATCATCTTGCTCTTCGTGATCTACCACATCCTCGACCTGACCACGGGGACGCTGAACCCCAACGGCGTCGCCGGCGAGGCGTACAACAACGTGGCGTCTGACTTCGCGCCGTCCCGCTGGTACGTGACGCTCTTCTACACGCTG
>DASRYP010000219.1:0-6742 GCA_035687165.1 Actinoplanes sp.
CGCCCTCGGTCCCGGCTTGGACTCCGCCCGCACGCGTTCGCTGGTCACCGCACCGGACCTGGCCACCGACGTCCGCTGGCCCGATCTGGCCGAGGCGGCCCGGGCCGAAGGCATCCACGCCGTGGCCGCGATCCCGCTCGACCTGCCCCGCGCCGAGGTGGGCGCGCTGAGCCTCTACTTCGCCACGACCAACGCCCCCGGCGCCGATCACCTGCTGACCGCGATGGCATTGACCAACCAGTCCGAGGTCCTGCTGGACGAACTCCGCCGCCGCGACGCACTGAGTTCCGGCGCCGCGGTCGACCGAGCCATCGGCGTGATCATCGCTCAGCGCGGCTGTGGCGTGCAGGAGGCCTACGACGTCCTGCGTGACACCGCCCAGCGCCTCGGCCTCGACCGCCATGCCGTCGCCGACCGCCTGATCGCGGTTGCCGCCCGCAAAGCCTGAGGTCCGCGCCCGCCGCGCCCCGCGCCCCGCCCCGCCCCGCCGCTCCGCGCCCGCCCGGGGTGGCGGTGTCAGTCGGTGGGCTTTGCGACGCGTTGGACGACCTCGAACTCGAGCAGGGCGGCACCGGTGGCGGCCGGACGGGCTCGCTCGCCCGCGTGGGCAGCCCGGCCGCTGCCCTGGGACCAGGCCTGGAACGCTTCCTCCGATTCCCAGCGCGTGTAAACGAAGTAGCGCGTCTCGCCGGCGACCGGGCGCAGCAACTCGAACGCCAGGAAGCCAGGCGCCTTCTCCACCATGCCCTGGCGCGCGGCGAAGCGCTGCTCGAGCTCGGGGCCGTTGCCCTCGGGAACGTCAATCGCGTTGATCTTCACAACTGCCATGCCGCAACGCTACTGCGTGCGCGGCTGGGGGAACCGGCCTGTGGACAGAGCGGCGGCGAGTCGCGCCGTCCGGGCAATGAGGCAGACAGACGGAGCGCCCCGCCGCCCCCGTGAAGGGGGAGCAGCGGGGCGCCGGGTGTTGCTGATCAGGACTTCGGAGCGACCTTCGAGGCCGGCACCGCGTCGGTGTCGTCGGGGAGCGGGCCCGCGCCGACCTCGCCGGGGACGCCCATGCTGTTCTCGGCGGCCAGGATGTCGTCGGCCCGCTGCTGCTGGGCCGAGCGCATGCTCAGCGGGATCTCCGGCAGGAAGAAGACCACGATCAGGCCGACCACCATGACGGCCAGGGCCAGCAGGAAGACAACCTGGATACCTTCCGAGAAGCCCACCTTGAAGGGGTGCGCCACGACGGCCGAGAGCTGGTTCAGGAAGGACGTGTCGCTCAGCGCGTCGCCGCCGGTGGCCTGGCGCAGTACCGCAGTCTGCCCCGGGTCGGCTGCCAGGGCCTGCTGGAACGCCGGCGTGCCCTGCGCGGTCCGGAACGCGCCGCTGATCTTGTCGGGCAGCACGTTGAACAGGACCGACAGGAAGACCGCGGTGCCGAGGGTGCCGCCCATCGAACGGAAGAACGTCACCGAGCTGGTCGCCACGCCGATCTCGCGTGGTGACACCGCGTTCTGCACCGCGGTGATCATCGGCTGCATGTTGCCGCCCAGGCCGAGGCCCATCAGCGCCATGATCAGCATGACGCGCCACAGCGGCGTGTCGGCGCCGATCAGGGCGAACAGGCCCAGCGACGCCACCATGAGGGTGCTGCCGATGATCGGGAAGATGCGATAGCGGCCGGTGCGGGCGATAAGCTGGCCCGAGATGATCGAGCCGGACATGATGCCGAAGACGAACGGGATCATCTGGAGGCCGGCCAGGGTCGGCGACGAGCCCTTCACGATCTGCAGGTAGAGCGGGACCGTCATGAGGCCGCCGAACATCGCCATGCCGAGGATCGTGCTGGAGGTGGCGCCGACGGCAATGGTGCGGTTGCGGAACAGCCGGATCGGCAGCAGGGCCTCGTCACCGTACGCCCGCTCGACGAACACGAACGCCACCAGACCGATCAGGCCGATGCCGTAGCAGAGGAACGCCCGGCCGGAGTCCCAGCCCCAGGTGCGACCCTGCTCGGCGATGGTCAGCAGCGGCACCAGACCGACGATCAGGGCCAGCGCGCCGGGCCAGTCGATACGGTGGTCGACGCGGGTGTGCGGCAGGTGCAGCACCCGGGCCACCACGATCATGGCGGCGATGCCGATCGGGACGTTCAGGTAGAACACCCAGCGCCAGCCGTCGATCCACAGGATGTTGTCGGCGCCGGCGAAGAAGCCGCCCATGATCGGGCCGAGGACGCTCGCGGTGCCGAAGACGGCCAGGAAGTAGCCCTGGTACTTGGCGCGTTCCCGGGGCGGCACGATGTCGCCGATGATGGCGAGCGCCAGTGCCATCAGGCCACCGGCGCCGACGCCCTGGATGGCCCGGAACGCGGCCAGCTCGTACATGTTCTGCGAGAGGCCGCAGAGGAACGAGCCGACGACGAAGATGCCGATCGCGAAGAGAAAGAACGGTCGCCGGCCGTAGAGGTCGGAGAGCTTGCCGTAGAGCGGCGTCGAGATCGTCGAGGTGATCAGGAAGGCCGTGGTGGCCCAGGCCTGGATGTCGAAGCCGTGCAGGTCGTCCGCGATGGTCCGGGTCGCGGTCGCCATGATCGTCTGATCGAGGGCGGCCAGGAACATGCCCATCATGAGCCCGGCCAGGATCGTCATGATCTGGCGGTGGGTGAATTCCCCGGACGCCTTCGCGGGCAGCCCGGTGGGGTTGGTGTCGCTCACGCGTTCTCCCGTGGTGGTACGGACGGCTCGGTACGCAGCTGCGCCTCGACCGAGTTGTTGAATTCTGCGAAAAGGCCCGCGAAGGTGGCGGCCTGACCCGTGGGCCAGTCACTCGTCACCTCGCGCAGGAAGGCCTGGCGTGCTTGTTCGAGCTGCGCGACGGCGGCCAGACCGGCCTCGGTGATCGCGAGCCGAGAGGCGCGGCCGTCCTCGGGGTCGGACTCGCGTCGGGCGAGATCGGCCTTGACCAGCTGGGCGACCTGCCGGCTGATCGTCGATGGATCAGCCTGCTTGATCTCGGCGAGATCGGTCGCCCGCAGGGGACCCCGGTAGTGGAGCGGGAACAGCAGCATCAGCGCGGAGAACTCCGCACCAAGGTCGCCCACGTTGAGCATGCCCTTGGCCCGCGTCATGAGGCGGGCGAACCGAACAAGTTCGTCGGCCAGCTGCGGGATGCCGTCCTGGTTGTCTGATTCGGGCACGCTTTTCCATTCGGGCATGCTTTTTCCCGGCGAAAGACCGGATTGTGTGCAGCCTACAACTGGTTGGTCGATGAAAGTATCGCGGGGGTGGCAGTCATCGCATTCGCCAGATGCCGGTGGTCAGCAACTCCGTCTCCTCGAGAGCGACCGGTACGGGTACGGCGTACTCGGCCACCCGTTTGAACAGCCGATCCGGGAAATAGCCGCGCCCGGGGTCGCCGACCAGCACCTCTGTACCCTCTCGGCGGGCCGCACGCAGCTGGGCGGTCATCGCGGCGGCGGCCGAGGGACTGTAGAAGACGTCCCCGGCGAGCAGCACGTCCGGTCGCGCGCTCAGCTCTTCCAGCAGGGTGACCTGATTGGCCGCGGCGTTGCGTCGGGCGGCGGCGACGGCCGCCGGATCAAGATCGGTCGCGACCACCTCGGCGGCACCGGCCCGGGCGGCGGCGATCGCGGCGATCCCGCTTCCGGTGGCCAGATCGAGGACGCGGTGACCCGCGACCAACTCCGGGCGATCGAGCAGATAACGAGCCAGGGACTGGCCGCCCGCCCAGACGAAGGCCCAGAACGGCGGTGGATCGTCGCTGCGGAACTCCCCGCCCGAGGCGTCGAAGAGGCCGGTCGCGTGATCGGCGAGGTGCAGCGAGATCTCCGGCGCCAGGGGCACCGGTCTCAGCGTGGTCGGCGGCTGGGGCACGCGGCGATTCTGCGCCGCTGCGGCGGCCGGCGCTCGTTAATTGATCCGCGTCACATCTTCGAGCCGGGCCGTCGTGAACTTGGCGCTGTATTCGGCGCGGGCCTCGGCGGCCCACGGCTCGTTCTCGTCCTCGAGCAGCGGGCGGGCGGCGACGAAAGCGGCCGCGGTCAGTGGTTTGACGGCCCGGTCGGCGGGGCGGCCGGCGGCGGCTGCGACCAACTCGTCGAAGCGGTCGACGTCGACCCGGACCCGGTCGGGGTCGAGCGACCAGCGCCCGCCGGCACGCCGCACCACGGAGTCGTCCGGCCCCGCCTCGGGGTCGAGGCGATCACGAAGGACCGACATGTCGCTTTCGACGTTGTTCTTCTTTTCTCCCAGCAATCCAGCCAGCTCCGAGGTGGACATTTCGCCACGCAGGGCAAGGAGGGCCAGGATGTGACGGGGGTGGTCGCCGCCGAAGTCAGTTCCGGCCAGGACGACGCCCCTGGTCCGGACCTCGATACGACCGAAGAGCTGGATGTCGAACATGTTTCGGAACTTTGCGGGCGTGGGAGTCGTACCGGCAAGCCCCAATGCGGGGGGTGACCTCACCCGAAAGACTGGTTATAGAGACCGCTCGGCCGCAACCGCCCGTCGGGCGTACCGCCGGAGCAGAACCAGGCCGGTGCACCACCGGCCTGTTGGTAGGGCAAAGATGAGGGCTGGTACTCCTTAGACTTCCACGGGGGTCGGATCGGTGAAAGGTGGCGCATGACTAACGGCGATGCGATCAGCGTGCTCGTCGTCGACGGCCACCAGACCTTTGCTGAGCTGCTCGGCCATGCCTTGGCGGGCCAACCCGACCTGGAGTACGTGGGACATGCGCTCACCGGTGCCGAGGCTCTCCGGCTCGCCGCGGAGCTGCGTCCCAACGTCATCCTGCTCGACCCCGATCTGTCTGATGCGGACGGAATCGCGATCGCCGAACTGCTCCGCGTCCGCCAGCCGGACACCCGTGTGGTGATCCTCACGGCCAGCGATGAGTCGGCGCTCGTCGGGCGGGCCACCGCGGCCGGGGCGGCCGGCTTCCTCTCCAAGAACGGGGCGCTCGGCGATGTGCTGAACGCGTTGCGGACGGCGCATGGCGGCGGCATGACCGTGTCGACCGACATCCTCGCCCGGCTGCTGCGCAGCACCAGCCCGGTGGTCGGCCCGCGCGGCGGCGGCCTCACCGCGCGTGAGGACGAGGTGCTCCAGCTCATGGCGGCGGGCCTGGATGCGCGGGCCATCGCCCGGCGGCTCGGCATCAGCCTGCACACGTGCCGGGGTTACGTGAAGGCGGTCCTGGCCAAGCTGGGAGCGCACAGTCAGCTGGAGGCCGTGGCGATCGCTACACGCCGTGGCCTGGTGCGACCCAGTCGGCCGTAACTCTAAGTAGTTCTGCTCAGTACTCATCCGGGCCGACGTGAAATCCGTACCTGTCAGCGGAGAGGGCGCGCTAAAGCGCCGACAGGGAAGGACTTCGCGTGGACCGAGCAGCAGCTGACCGAGCAGCGGCTGGTGGGACACCGTCCGATGTGGCGGTGGCCGAGCCGTCGACACAAGGATCGCCGAGCGGCGGTACCCGCGACACCGTTTACCGGCGGCCACCGGCCCGGCCGGAGGCGGCCAAGCCGCCCTGGTTCGATTCCGCCGAACCGTCGAGCCCGACCGGGGAGATGCCGGCGGCGCAGTCGCCCGCCCACGGCCCGGCCTCGCCGGGCGGATCGGGCCGGACCTCCTTCGGGTTCACGTCGAGCCCGATCTCTCCGGTACGCCACCCGGCGTCGCCGACCTCGCCGGCCGCACCGGCCGCGGAGCCGACGGGCACCGCCTGGTCCGAGTCCGAGCCGACAGGCTCCGCCTGGGACGATCCTCCCGCTTTCGTCCGGCCCGCGCCGGACGCCTGGTCCCCGTCCGAGCTACCGGCAGCGGTCCGGCCGGCGCCGGACACTTGGTCCGCGTCCGAGCTCCCGGCAGCCGTCCGGCCGGCACAAGACGCTTGGTCGGACTCCGAGCTTCCCGCCGCGGTCCGGCCCACGCCCGAGCTTCCCGTGCGGCGTGTCGCCACTGCGACGGGCGAGCAGCGCCGTGTTGCCGACACCGGCGAGCAGCGCCGCGTCGCCGACACCGGCGAGTTCCGCCGCTTCCTCGCCGCGGACGAGGCGGCAAGCGGTCGTCCGGGCGAAGGCGCCAGCAGCCGTACGAGCGAGACCGCAAGCCGCAGGGGCGAGTGGGTAAGCGCGACCGACTCGACCGGGCCGGAGGCCGCCGAGCGCCGCCACACCACGCCGCCTCCCGCCCGGATCGTGGCGACACCCGAGCCGCGCCGCCAGTCGCGTGCCGTCAACGTCGGCATCGCCCTGCTCGGCCTTGTCGTCCTGATCGCCGGTGGCGTCGTCGGCGTCGTCTACTTCACCAGCTCCGACGACGGCCTCGACTCGGTGCTTCAGCTCGGCGCCGGCGAGTCCGGCAAGCGCACCGTCACCGCCCCGCTCGACAACCGCAGCCAGGCCAGCTTCGAGGTGCTCGCCGCCACGAACCGGGTCACCATCACGATCGGCGAGCTCGGCGAGGACCTCTACCGGATCTCCACCCCCGAGGACGCCGGCTTCGTGCCGAGCCCGTCCATCCGCAGCGACGAGGTGCAGCTGCAGGTCTCCCGCGACGGCGACGGCACCGGCAGCGAGATCGACATCGTGCTGGCGGCCAAGGTGCGCTGGGCGCTGCGGTTGTCGGGCTATGCCGAGGAACAGGACATCGACCTCAGCGGCGGCCAGGTCAGCGGGATCGAGATGGTCGGCGGGATGCGAAACGCGCAGATGACGCTGGCCCGT
>DASRYP010000220.1:0-2026 GCA_035687165.1 Actinoplanes sp.
CGTGGCAGCCCGGCGCCGACGTCACGGTCACGGCGACCTACCCCTACAAGATCAGCCTGCTCGGACTCGTCGTGAAGACGGGACGCCTCTCGAGCACGACCACGGAGCGTGTGGAATGAACTCTCGAAGCGACCGCGGCCAGGCAACTGTCTTGACACTCGTTTTTCTCGTCGTGCTGCTCGGCATGGCGGCGCTGGTCCTCGACATCGGGTCGTGGTACCGCGCCGACCGCGCCACGCAGTCGGCGGCCGACGCTGCGGCGCTCGCGGGGGCGCAGAAGCTCCCGCAGGACCCCGGCAACGCGAACACGCTGGCCCTGCAGTACGTCACCAAGAACGGCGGTGGCACGCCGACGGTGACCCTGTCGACCAAGAACGCCACCAACGACACGATCAGGGTCAACCTGACCCGGCCCGCCAAGGGCATCTTCACCAAGCTCTTCGGCGTCAGCACGGTCACGGTGGGCTCCCACGCGAGCGCCCGTGCCAGCCTGATGCAACAGGCCAAGTACGTCGCCCCGATCGGCGTCAACATCATGAACCCGAAGCTCAAGGGCGGCGCGACCTGCCCGTGCTTCGGCCCGACCCAGCCGACCACCCTGCCGCTCGGCAAGACCGGCGCCCCGGGCGCGTTCGACCTGCTGAACATCGACCTCAGCCACGGCGGCACGGGCCCGTCGATCCTGGCGGACTGGATCCTCCGGGGCTACCAGGGGTACCTGCCGCTGAACGACTACTTCTCGGACGCGGGCGCGAAGTGGAACTCGTCGCAGGTCCAGGACGCGCTCGACCACCGGGACAACACCACCCTCCTCTTCCCCGTCTACGACAAGCTCGTCGGCTCGGGCGCGGGCGCGCAGTACCACGTGATCGCCTGGGTCGGGTTCCACATGACCGCCCATGAAGAGCACGGCAGCACCGGCTCCATCACCGGCTGGTTCACCGAGGTCGTCTGGGACGGCATCGAGTCCACCGCCGGTGGTGGCGACACGCAACCAGACCTGGGCGCCAGAACCGTCCACCTCGTCGACTGACCCCGACCCTCAACGACTGATTCCCTCACCCAAGGACAGGAGAAATGGCATATCGAGCTAGGAACATCCTGATCGCGGTCGCCCTCGCCGCTGTGGCCGCCCTGCTCACGAGCTTCTACGTGACCAGCTACAAGCGGCATGTACAGCGCGGCGAGGACCACGTGACGGTGCTCGTTGCCAAGAAGGACATCCCCGAGGGCACGAGCGGCGCCGACGTCGCGGGCCTGTTGCAGTCGCTCGACGTCCCGCGCAAGAGCGTCGTCCCCGGGGCGATCTCCAGCGCCGACCAGCTCGCTGGCCTCGTCGCAACCCAGGAAACGATGCAGGGCGAGCAGGTCACGACCCGCCGCTTCAACCCTCGCACGCAGGTCGGCGTCCGGGCGCAGCTCTCGGGCACGCTCCGCGCCCTCTCGCTCGAAGGTGACCAGAATCAGCTGCTCGCCGGCACGCTCAAGGACGGCGACAGCGTCGACTTCGTGGCCGCGCTGAAGAAGCCCGGCGACCAGGACATCTACTTCAGCCGCGTCCTCGTGCGCGACGTGAAGGTGCTCCAGGCACCGGACGCACCGCCCGCCGGCAGCAAGCTCACCGGCGGCGCCAACTCGAACTTCAGGGTCATGCTCGCGCTGAGCGACAGCCAGGCCCAGAAGATCCAGTACCTGCTCGCGAATGCGGGCGGCACCGACGCGGAGCGCTGGCATCTCGAGCTTCGCCCGGTCACGCACGACGCCGATAGCCCCGACCACCTCGACAGCTTCGAAAGCGTCCTCACTGGCGGCCTCAGCGCCGGCCAGCGGCGGGCGCTCGGCCGCTAGGAGGCCACGATGAGCAACGGCAACGAATTCGCATCCAAGAGCCCGAACCGGATCTACGTCACGGGTGACTGCGACGGGCTGCCGGACCTCCGGGACGCGCTCGCCGCGCACCCCGAGGTCGAGCTCGTCGGGTCCGCGACCACCGTCGCGGAGGCCGCGGCCACGCTGACCGGCGGGC
>DASRYP010000221.1:0-9361 GCA_035687165.1 Actinoplanes sp.
CGCAACAATTGCTCAGCGGCCACGACCACCCGCGCCGAGACCGAACCACGAAACGCGGAAACATCGATACGAACTGCCACGAGCGCTCACGATACCGCCACAGCCACAGCGCTTCAGCGCAGGACAGCAGCGCCATACTCGACCATCTCCCGCGCCCCGCGAGCCACCCCTGCCGACGCCAGACCTAGGCGAACCACCGACCGCACCCGCAACCCGGTCGCCGACAGCCAATCGAGCAGCTGCCGAAGTCACCTGCTCGCTGTAGTGATACTTGCAGGCAACGATCTCCACATAACCGTCCTTAACCCGCTACACAAGACGGTGTTCCCGGTCCCCGAGCCTCGATCGGGCTACTGTCCGGGGGTCCGGTGGACGGATGGTGGCTAGAATTCGGCCGTGCCGTCGCCTGCTGTCCCCCCCGCGTGACCGCTTTGCCAGTCTTCTCCGTGAGGCGGTGACAGCAGGAGCGTTCAGCGCGCGCCGCACTGCCCAACCGGATGATCTCCGGCTGAACGTGGAGGGTGTCGGCCCGATCGTCTTTCCCGTCACGGCCGGGCAGGCGAAGCAGTTGTGCCAGATCGGTCGCCCGGCCCGATTCGGCAAGGGCGAGCAGACCCTGACGGACGCCGGGGTGCGTGACACCTGGCAGATCCCGAAGAGTCGCATTGGCATCGACAAGCGGCAGTGGGATAAGACGCTTCGACCAGTCCTGCAGCACCTGCGGGGCGATCTCGGGCTGCCGCAGGGGTGTGAGCTGGCGGCGGAGTTCCACTCGATGCTGGTGTACGCGCCGGGCCAGTTCTTCGCTGCGCATCAGGATTCGGAGAAGGCCGATTCGATGATCGGCACGTTGGTGGTGACGCTGCCGTCGGCGTCGAAGGGCGGCATGCTGTCAGTCGAGCATGCCGGCCGGACCGAGACGTACCAATCGTCGAATGAATTGCTCACGTTCGTGGCGTTCTACGCGGATTGCCGGCATCACGTCGAGCCGGTGACGTCGGGCTACCGGGTCGTGCTGACCTACAACCTGCTGGTCCGGGGCGACACGGTCGCGTCGGCCGCCGGCAGTGTGGACCCGGGCGTGGTCACGACGTTGACCGGGTGCCTGGCGGAACACTTCGCCGGGTCGGCCGACGAGCCGAGCCGGCTGGTATACCTCCTTGATCACGAGTACACCCAGCGGGCGTTGGGCTGGGATCGACTCAAAGGCGACGACGCCGGCCGGACCGCGGCGGTGCGTGCGGCGGCGCAGGCCGCGGGCTGCGAGGTCACGCTCGCGCTGGCGGAGGTGCAGGAAACCTGGAGTGCCTCCGAGCCTGAGGAGTCGTGGGGCCGGGGGCGTTACGGCCGGTCCTGGGCGGACGAGGACGACGATGAGGATGCAGGCGGCGGCACCGAGTCCAGTGAGTACGAGCTTGAGGAACTGATCGAGTCGTCGATGACCCTCGACTGCTGGCTGGAGGAGTCGGGCGAGGTGGTGCCGACGTCGTTACGGATCTCCGACGACGAGGTGTGCGCGACGACGCCCACTGGGGATCTTTCACCCCATTCGTCGTCGTACGAGGGGTACATGGGTAACTACGGCAACACGCTGGACCGTTGGTACCGGCGGGCTGCCATCGTGGTGTGGCCGCGCCGGTGGTCCTTCGCCATCCGCGCGCAAGCCTCGCCGGGATGGGCCCTGGATCGGCTCGCCGACCTGCTGCGGGTTGGGGACGTGCCCGGCGCCCGAGCGAGCGCCGCCACGCTGGCCTCGTTCTGGCGGGTAGCGGCGGGCGGCGAGCTGGTGGTGGGCAAGGCGCTTGCGGTCGCCTGGGAACTCGACGAACCGGGCCTGGCCGCGATGCTGCTGGCGCCGTTCCGGGTCGAGGCGCTGGCACCGGCGGACGCCCCGGCACTGGCCCGCCTTGCGGCACGCTACGGCGAGTCCTGGACCCGGGAGCGGGTCGAGGGCTGGTTCGGCCAGGACTGGATCACCCGTTCGTCGATCTTCAACCAGGAGGTCCCGAACTGGATCGCTTCGCTGCCCGCGATGACCGCGGCGCTACGGGAGACCCCCGAAGCCGGTGTACTGGTGGGCCGGCTGCTGGTAGCCGGCGTCTGGTCCGAGTTGCACGGCTGGGCCGCCGGGCTGCTCCGTTACGAGGCGCCCGGCCGTCGACGTCAGCATCTTGAGAAACTGGGCCCGTACATCGCCGGGGTCCTGGCCGGTGCGGTGAACCTCGAGGACGCGGATCTGCGGGACGACATGGTCCGGTTCCTGTGCCAAGACGAGGATGACGTGATCCCGTGTGCGATGTCGACGCTGCGGGCCGCCCAGACCGATCCGGCCGTCAGCCCGAGCACGACAGGTCTCGACACGATCGCCTCGCACACCACCCGACGGCTCGAGCAGCGGCTCACTCGGCCGGGCCGGGCCCCCGGCGACTGGTCGATCAGGCTTCCGAAAGGATGCGACTGCGAGTTGTGCACGACCTTGGGCACGTTCCTCGCCGACCCCGCGCGCCGCTCGTTCGAATGGCCCCTGGCCGAACAACGCCGCCGCCACATCCACTCCCGGATCGACCGGGCCGAACTGCCCGTCGACCATCAGACCCGGCGCACCGGACGACCGTACACTCTGGTCCTGCACAAGACCGACGCGCTCTTCACCCGGGAGCAAGAAGCTCAGCGGCGCGACCAGGACGACCTGGACTGGCTCACCCGGACCTTGCTCGACCGATGACCGGGCAACCGGCAGCCGCCTTGATCAGCCTCCGTCAAGAGACAGGTACAGGACTACCGGCATGTCGATCAGGCAGGTCCATCAGATGGCGCCTGGAGCCCGGGAAGGCCGTCCGGTGGACCCGTGCGATCAACCGCCGCAGCACGTTCCGCCGGTTCAAGGACGAGTTGAACGAGGTCTTCGTTGAGTGTCCCGACCCGTCAGTGCTCTGACTCCATTCGTTGAGTGTCCCGACCCGTCAGTGCTCTGACTCCACTTGTGCTCCGGCTCGCGTCCATCGTTCGGGTCCCCGGTTTTGGCGGGCGTCGCGGGTGCGGCTAGCGTTCACGGGGTGGATTCGCAGCCGTTCCCGGTGATTGCTCCTGTCGATGTCGTCACCGCTGCGCGCCTGGCCCGCGGCTGCCTGATGGCCGAGCAAGCCTGTGCGCTGGCGAGGTGGGTGGGCCGGCCAGGTCGGCCGGGTGACGGCTGGCCGGGTGGTACGTCGCGCTGACGTCGCCGCCGCCGGGACCGCGGTGGGGGTGCCGGTGCCGGACCGGGTGCGGACAGCGGCGGATGTGCCGGCCCTGCACCGGCCCTGGAGTTTCGCCCTTGGCTCAGGGCTGTTGGAGATCAGCGGCTCGGTCGCCGCGGCCGGGCCGGTGCTGGAGCAGTGGTCGTCGTTGACTGACGCCGAAACCCTCGACGCGTGGTGGGCCGGGTTCCGTGCGGTGTGCACGGCCGAATCCGACAGCCGGCACGAAGGTAGCGTGATCACCCTGGCGCTCGCGTTCCTGGAGGCCGCAACCATGCCGGACGGCCCGGACCAGGACAGCCTCTGGCGCCGGGTGGTCGCGATCGTCGAGCGGCGCGAGGAGGACGAGGATTCGTCGGAGTGGGGGTACACCCATTCGCTCACCCACTACGCGGATTACGAGACCCGTGATCCGTTCGCCGGCCTGGTGGACCTGCTCAGGCAGCTCGGCGCGGTGACCAGCGACGACAGTGCGACCGTCGTCGTGACATCGCTGGGCCGGTGGTCGCTGGCCGTGTCTCAGGCCGACCGGCCGCGCACCATCACCCTCGACATGCCGGCCGAGGCGGTGGCCGAGGTGCTGGCCGACCATGTGCGCCGGGGCACGGATCCATGGCCGGCGGTCCGGCGATGGCTGGAGTTCCGGCACCCGGCTGACGCGGCCCAGGAACTGCTGACCACAGCCGCCGGCCTCTCGGCGGCGGCCCGGATCGGGGCCGGCGACGTGGCCGACCGGCTGGGCGACGAGGCACCGGCCGTGTGGCAGGCGGTGGCGCATCTACCGAACCTGGGCGCGCATGCCCGGGTGTCCCTGATCTCCCTGGAGGATGAGGATGACGAGCCGAGCGTTGCGCCCGCCGACGCCCTATGGTTGGCAGTCGAGTTCGCCGCAGCCGCCCTGGAGGGGACCGGTCCGGACGAGGCGCTGACCGTACTTTTCGACCGCTTCCCCGGCGAAAGCTTGAAGGCCCGCCTGGACTCGGCGGCAGTCATCGATCACCCGGATGCGGCCCGGGTCACCGCCGCGGTACAGGAGTTTCTGGACTCGGGCGCGGTCCCGTCGATCGACCAGGTGTACCAGCTCAAGGTGAAGCTGTTGCACTGGCGCCCACCGACCTGGCGGCGGATCCTGGTGCCTTCTACCATCACGCTCGGTGACCTGCACGCGGTCATCCAAGTCCTGTTCGGGTGGGGTGGCGACCACCTGCACCAGTTCGAGGTCGGCGGCAAACGGTACAGCGACCCGTTCTTCGACCTGGGTGGCGACGAGAAAGACGAATCCGACGTACGGCTACGGGACGTGTTCGCCGCAGCGACCGAAAAGATCCGCTACGAGTACGACTTCGGCGCGAATTGGCAGCACGAGATCACCCTGCAACGAACCGCGGAACGCGACCCGGACACCACGTACCCGCTGTGCACCGGGTTCTCCGGCGACTCCCCCGTCGAATACTGGTCCGAGGACGATCCGCACGAGCCCGAGCCGTTCGACCTGGCCGAAACTAACCGAAAACTCGCCAGGCTAGACCGTGCCGACGAGCAAGACCTTTGACCCGATACGACACCGAGCCAAGCGGTACCCCACCTGAGGACCGCTCTCCACTCCCTCGGTTCGCGCAGTCACGTGGTCCGCTCAAAAGTGCTGTTCATCAGGGCGCCGGAGGCAAACCGTTCGACCCAGAATTCTCCCAGCAAGCCTCGATCCGCTCACAGAATTCCCCCAGTCGGCGCTCGCCATGCTCGAGGGAGGTGCTCGTCGTCCGCGGCGCCGGGCCGATGAGCGCAAAGGCAAAGAGCAGCACCGAGGAGGAGCTGGGCCAAGGTCGCTGCCGACGCTCTCAACGGCGCCTGAAAACTGACCCCCTACCCGGTCTTGGCTTGCTGGAGGCGGCTGGTGCGTACCGGTCTTGGCCGCCGACCGTTGGCGGTCAAGGGAAGGGGCGTCGATGATGGTCGATGAGTTGGTGCGGCGGCGGTTGCTGCGGTGGTCGGCGGGGGTGCTGGTGCTCTGTTGGATACCCCAGCGCGGGTTGCCGGTGTTGACCTGGACGGTCACCCCGCAGGCGTTGATCGGTCACGCGGATCTGTGTGACGCGGACTCTGGCCCGGGCCGGCGGGTGTTCACGTCGTAGGCGGACGCGTTGCCTGCGTCCGAGGGCGCTGATCCAGCGCCGGTGCTCGACGATGGTGGTGTGACCAGGTTACGGGCGGTCCGGCGGGTCAACGGGGTGCCGGTCGTGTTGACCGCCGCCGTGCACCCGTTCTGACCAAGGGCCGGGTGGTCAGGTGTCGGTCTTGGCGGCGGGAATCCGGCCGAGGTCGCCGCGGTTGCGGAGCCGGTAGCTGTCGCCTTTCAGGGAGATGACCTCGGCGTGGCGCACGAGCCGGTCAATCATGGCGCCGCGACGGTCGACCGGCTGCTGCACCACGCGCACCTGATCACCACCGAAGGCGACTCCCACCGACTGCAACAAGCCCTCGCCTGCAAGGGGGTGAAAACCCTGACCTAAACCCAACCCGGAGATCACCTGCCCACCGGCATGGAATTCTGCGGCTCTGTCCACCCACGAGGAAGACCAAAGGCCATCGGACAGGACTTCGTCCTGACATAGGGCGACCTCGTCGAGCGGGCCTCAATGAAGGGCAGCTCCCGAAGGAGCTGCGACTCTCGAACGGCAATTGCGGGTTCTCGCCGGTCGTGCCTCAATGAAGGGCAGCTCCCGAAGGAGCTGCGACAGGGGCCCGATTTTACCCATGCTGAGCTGGGATTCGGCACCGCTGCTGCGAAGGGTGCTGTGCGCCGGGCGCCCCACCCCGCCGCAGTGCCCTCGACCCGCCTCTCGGGAGGCCGTAACACCTGCTCAGAAGTGCGCGAAGGGTGAGCGCTCAACGGCGGCACAACGGAGCCTTCGCACGTGGACTCGACTCGGACGATGCTGCCGATGAGCGTATGCGCTGCGGCCGGTTAGGTCACAGGATCGCAGGGCCGTGACCGGTGACCGGGCGGCTGCGTCCGATGACGTCGAGGGATCGGCTCCGGCTTTCACGAAGTGCGCCGAGGTTTCCGAAGAGCACCGAGTCGGTGGACTGGTCGATGAGGGCGATCAGCTGGGCTCGCAGCCGCACCAGCTTGGCCGGGCGGATATCCACGACGAAAACACTGTACTGGACTCGGTCGCCGTATGATTCGAGCTTTTTGGCGACCTTTGTACGGCGTACATCGTCGGCCACGTCGTACGCGATGAGGTAGCGCCGGACATCGTCGACGCTCACCGGATTTTGATTCCCTGGTAGCGGGGCTGGGTGCCGTCGATGACGCCGAGAACAAGGCGCGCCTGGATTTCCATAGCGCGCCGCCAGGTCACGTCGTACCCGAAGATGGGGTGGCGGAACCTCCCGGTGACACGACGTTCGTAGCCGGCGATGAGCGCCTTGCGTCCCCGCTCGCCAAGTCGTGTCGTACCCAGGGCCGTCGAGAAATCTCGGGTACGGAGTTCGCCATTGTTGAACGCGTTGACCACCACCGAGTCTGCGACCGGCGCTCTGAACTCCTCTACTAGGTCGAGTGCCAGGGCGGGCTTGTTGCGGCCGCTGCTGTGCAGGAATCCCGCGTTCGGGTCGAGTCCACATGCGACGGCGGCCCGTAGCGCATCCGCCGTGGCCAGGCCGTAGCAGAAGTTCAGGGCAGCGTTGACGGGGTCGCGGGCGGGGCGTCGGGTCCGGGTGGAGAAGGTCAGTTCTTCCGTGTCGATGACCTTCGGCCTGATCATGGTCAGGAAATTTTCGAAGTAGCGTGCCGCAGCTTCTCCTTCGATACCGAAGAGGTCAGTGAGTGACGGCGCGTCGAGGGCATGCCGTTGCAGGGTACGTAGTCGAGCGACGACATCGGTCCCGGTGCTGTGGCGGCGCAGGAGTGTTGCCTGGTTGGCGATCTTCGCGGCGATGAACTGCCGGGCCAGATCGATGCGCCCGTCGTGGGACGCGACGTGTTGCAGCAGCCGGGGACCGCCGTTGGGCCCCTGGGTGGGTTGGGCCCATCCGGTGACCCGGCCGGAGCTGGTGCACCAGACGACGGACAGACTGCGCCACAACAGTTCCCGGATGAGTCCGCTGGAGAGGTCGACGTTGCCGTGCACCACGAGGCCCTGGACCCGTTCGATCGGGAAGGTGCCCAACTTCTCGCCGCTCTTGGTCACCTCGATCCGACCCCGATTGATGTACGCCCGCGAGCCCGCTGTCGTCAGGTGCAGAACCTGGGTATCCGGGTCGGCGACCACGATGCGGCGGGTGACCGGCTCCAGCGCACGCTCGTCGGGCAGGCAGACCGAGATGTGCGAGCATCGGGAACAGCGCCGGTCGTCCTCCAGCGGTGGTGGCGCCTGGTCGGACGCGAGGGTGCGGGCCGTGGCTGCCACCACCTCCCGGGCGCGCGTCTTGTCTTCGGCAGATATGGTCACCTCGACCCGGGTTCTGTGGTTGGTGAAGTAGATCGCTTGTCCGGCTACCGGGTAACCCATGTCGGCCAGTGCCCCGGCCAGGAGCGCGACCTGAACTCGCATCGGCTCGGTGACCTCGGGACGCCGACGGATCGGGGTGGCTTTGTGCTCGACTACCGTCATGGCGGCGTCGTCGTCCAGCTCGACGGTGTCGCAGCGCCCGACCACGCCGAGGTCGTGACTGACGACATCGACGGCCCGGTGCCGCCGGGAACGCGAACCCGCCGGATCGTCGGCCGGCGTGTGCGCCTGGGTGCCGGCCGCCACCTGATGGGTGTCAGTCGCCTCGCCCATCGCCTCAAGCCAGGCACGGCGGGGACAGAATGCCTGATGGGCGACCAGACTGATGGGGATCAGCTCGGACATCAGGACCGGCCGGTTTTCCGGATCGTGCCGCGCGCCGCCCGCCGTTCGGGGGCGCTGGCGCTGCCGAAACGTCGTACCTCGAAGCGGACGACGCTGGTGACTCCCCGGGCTTCCAGCCATTCCCGAGCCGCCGCGTCGACGGTGACGGCGCCGTTCGAGTCGGCTGGCCTGCCGAGGGCGCTCGGGGTGAGTCCGCTCTCGGCGAATCGAGTGATTTGACCACTGGCTACGACGCTGCGGTACCGGGCAGTTCGCCATCGGCCGGACCAGACCGGGAGAGCATAATATCCAGCGGTGCCGCGTCCGATGTGGGCGGTCGTTGCCGCGAAGGCACTCCGGCGCAGCGCGATAGGAAACTGCGAGATGCCCCAGAGCGCACACCAGGCCAGTGCGTTGTCGGTGGGTCCGGGGTCGGCCAGGCCGGTGGGCGTACGGCTCTGGGTTCTGTCCTTGCCGATCTCGTCACGGATGCTGCGGCCGCGCAACCCGTCGCTGATCTGCTTGGGGGTGCGGGCGGCGACCGCGGCGGCCAGCGGGCGGAGCCGGTTGCCGACGAACTCGGACCCCTGCTGGCGGGGTTGCATCTCCATCCGGCTGGCGCCGTCGTCCTGCAGCCGGTCGCCTTTGTAGTTCCGGCGCCAATAGCTGGGCTCGCCGAGCGCGGCGATGAGTCGGAGGTCGAGCATCGCCCGCGCCCCGGTGAGCTGGTCGAGGACGTCGTGCCGCCGGTCCTGCAGCGAACGCCACCCGTCGATGTCGGCTATGACGCTGATCCGGGGGCTCATCAGCGCACGCTTCTCCGTGTCACTGAGCTGCCGGTTCAGCCAGCTTCCGGCGTCGGCGAGCCGAGTGGCGTGCCGCTGGACGGCCGACCCGATCGACTCGGCGGTGGCGTTCTCGGCGCTGAAGACCGGCCGTGCACCCATGCCGGGAGTCCAGGACAGCCGTACGTCCCGCAGCCCCTCCTCCTCGGCGATGGCGGCGAGCCCGCACAGTGCCAGATGCGACAGCATCGTGTGCGGGTCGGCCCTGGCGAGCACGAAGTCGGTCATGATCCCTCCGCGGAGACTTGCCCGTCGGCGGCCCGGAGCAGCGCCTCCAGGTACGCGCAGCCCCACACCCCCCAGCGCAGATGCGTACGTTCGATCAGTTCGTCCCACAGCCCCTCGTCGAACAGGGTGACGGCGGTCTCGCCGGGGTGGCGGATGAGCTGCCTGCTGGTGTGCGGGAAGCCGTGCCGGCCGTACCCGTGGCTGGTGC
>DASRYP010000222.1:0-14989 GCA_035687165.1 Actinoplanes sp.
CCGGCGCGGCCAGCGCGCCGCCCGCGCCGATCAGGGCGAAGACCGCGATCTGGGCCTGGCTGAGGCCGTGCTCGTCGATCAGCTCGTAGCCGATCGCCGTCCAGAAGGCGGTGAACGCGCCGAACATCGTGGCCTGGGTGAGGGCGCGTCGACGCAGCGCCGGCTCCTGGCGGGCCAGCGTGCCGACCGAGCGCAGCAGCGACCGGTAGCCCGCGGTGTGGTCCGGCGAACGTACCGGCAGCATCCGGTGCAGCAGCACGGCGAGCCCGATCATCAACGCCGCCGAGATGAAGTAGATCGCCCGCCAGCCCCACACCTCGGCGACCAGGCTCGACACCGTGCGGGCCAGCAGAATGCCGAGCAGCAGGCCACTCATCACCTTGCCGACGAGCGCGCCGCGCTGCTCGGGCGGGGCGAGATGCGCCGCGAGCGGCACGAGGATCTGCGCCACCACCGAGGTCACCCCGACCAGGACCGAGACGATCAAGAACATGGTGTACGCCGGGGAGAGCGCGGCCAGCAGCAGAGCACCAGCGGTTCCGATCAGCAACCGCGTGGTCAGCTTCCGGTTCTCCACCAGGTCGCCGAGGGGCAGCAGGAAGAGCAGGCCCGCCGCGTACCCGGCCTGGGTCAGCGTGACCACGACCGTCGCGGCGCCCTGGCTCACGCCGAAGGTGCCGGCGACCAGGTCGAGCAGGGGCTGGGAGTAGTACAGGTTGGCCACGGTGAGACCACAGGCCAGGGCGAGAACGAAAGTCAGGGCACGGCGCACTCGCGTCAGTCAACCGTACGGCGGTCGAAGGTCACCCCGGCCGTACGGCGACGAGTGACCGAGGTCATCCCCGCGCGCGGGGGTGAGCGGCGACGAACGAGGCGATGTAGTCGTCCAGTCGTCGTTCGGGCCGCCAGCCCAGCTCAGCGGCCTTGGTGATGTCGGCCTGGCCGCGGGTGCGCTCGCCGCGCAGGGCCGGGGTCAGCTCGTAGGGCACGCCGAACATCGTGGCGACCTCGAGGAGCGGCCACTCGTGTCCCGCGCCGAGCAGGTAGCCGTCGCCGCTGCCCTTCTGGGCGACGAGCACGATGCCGCGCACGATGTCGTCGATGTGCGTGAAGTCGCGGGTCTGGGTGCCGGGCGAGACCACCGGCAACGGCTCGCCGCGCAGGTATTTGTCCTCGAAGATGCCGATCACGGTCGCGTACTTGCCGCTGGTGATCTGGCCGGGGCCGTAGACGTTGTAGAAGTACGTGATGGCGAAGTCGAGGCCGTACCAGCTCGAGTAGTTCTTGATGTACTCGATGTTCTTGGCCTTGGTCCACGCGTACGGATTCAGGTTCTCGTCCTGGCCGTCGTTGCCGAATTTCGAGCTGGAGCCCGCGTAGATCAGCTTGGCGCCGTGGGCCGACGCGAACTTCACCACCTCTTTGCTACCGAGGAGGTTGTAGTCCCAGGTCAGGTCGTGGTCCTCGAACGAGGTGACGATGCGCGAGTATTCGCCGAGGTGGAAGACGATCTCAGGGCTGGGCAGACCGCGGTCGGCCCAGATCTTGGCGAGGTCGGCGGTCGACCCGTCGAGGTAGGTCACCCGGGGGTCGTTGACGTGGTTCGCGGGGACGCCGGTGAAGTAGTTGTCGAGCGACACGATCGCCGCCGCCGGATAGTCGGCCAGCAGGGACTTGATCAGGGCGGAACCGACGAAACCGGCACCACCGGTGACCAGCAGTGTGTGACTCAAGGTAACTCTCCCGACTGACGACTCCCGGCGGCACAGGCTACCAAGAGGAGGCCGCCCTGCCCGAATTCGTTCGAGCAGGGCGGCCACGGTCTTCAGGGCCGGGGAGCGGGGCGCCGGCGGACCCTCAGCCGGCCCGCCTGATCGGACGACCTCGGACGGACCAATCCGCCACGGCCCTTGCGCGATTCCCCCGATCATCGTGGCGGCCCTTGGCATGCTCCACGGGTGACCGCCCACCGACCTCCCCACGAGCCCGTCAGTCGTCGATCCCTGCTGGCCGGCGCCGGCGGCCTGCTGCTGCTGGGCGGCACGCCGGGCCGGGCCGCCCACGGCGCCCGCACCTCGAGGATCAGCCGTGGCACCACCCTGGTCCACGCCGACCTGCACAACCACACCCGCTTCTCGGACGGGAAGGGCAGACCGGAACTGGCCTACGAGTCGATGCGCACGGCCGGCCTGGACGTGGCGGCACTGACCGACCACGCCACCGACTCGCCGAACACCGGCATCACCAGCACCACGTGGCGACGGCTGGGCGAGCTCGCCGACCGGGCGAACCGGCCCGGCGACTACACGGCGCTGCGCGGCTTCGAGTGGTCGCACTCGCACCTCGGCCACCTCAGCGTCTGGTTCACCGAGGAGTTCGCCGACCTGGAGCGGGCCGGCGACCTGAAGCGGCTCTACCGATGGCTGGGCCGCAGCACGTCGGGGATCGCGGGCTTCAACCATCCGGGCCGGCAGCGCCTGCAGTTCGACCGGTTCGCGTACGACGCCCGGATCGCCGATCGCGTGGTCGCGCTGGAGATGTTCAACAACGGCACCGACTACGTCTTCGGGGGCTGGCCGACGCACCCGTCACCGCTCACGGCCTGCCTCAACGCGGGATGGCGGACCGGCCTGACCGGCGTCGCCGACGAGCACGGCAGCGACTGGGGACACGACGAGGACACCGGGCGTACCGGCATCTGGGTCACCAGGAACACCCGGGCCGGGGTGCTGGCCGCGATGCGGGCACGCCGGTTCTTCGCGAGCCGGGTGAACGCGCTGCGCCTGGACGCGACGGCCGAGGGCGTACGGATGGGGGGTCGCCTGCCCCTTGCCAAGGGTGACGTGACCTTCCGGCTCGACCTCGACAGCGGCCCGGCGTACGCGAAGCAGCCGCTCTGCCTGCAGGTGCTGCGGCCTGGCACGACCGCGCCCGAGGTGGTCGAGCTGCTGGAGCTCCAGGCCGAGCTGGTCACCCAGTTCACCGTGCCGCTCGACATCGCCGACGGCGATTGGGTCGTGCTGCGGATCTCCGACCCGACCCGGGACAGCCTGTCGCCCGGCCCGGTGGGACACCCCTGCAACGACTTCGGCCTCGCCTATTCCAGTCCGTGGTGGCTGACCGGCGGATCCACCCCCGCTAAGTCGTCAGCTCGACATCCCTCCGGCCGATAAAAAACGCGTGACACCATCGAGGTCAGAGGCCGGCACCCAACTGGTGCACGTCGGGCGCCAGCCGATCTTCGATGCGAGTGGTGCCGTCGTCGCTTACGAGCTGCTCTTTCGCGGCACCATGGCGGCGGTGGCGGCAGGGCGACAGGACACGTACGCCACCACCACCGTCATGATCAACGCGTTCACTGAGTTCGGTATCCGTGAGGTGGCGGGCGACCGCCTCTGCTTCATCAACCTGACCCGCGAGTTCCTGTCCGGCGCGATGCCGCTCCCCTTCGACCCGGCCCAGGTGGTGTTGGAGGTGCTGGAAACGGTGGAGATGGACGACGAGGTGATCGCCGGCATCACCCGTCTCGTCGCGGCCGGCTACCGGATCGCCCTCGACGACTTCGTCTGGGGTTCCGGGCACGAGCAACTGTTCGGCCTCGCCTCGTACGTCAAGCTCGATCTTCTCGACGGCGACCTGAGCAACCTCGACGAGGTGGTCACGGCCATCCGGCGGTTCCCGAACATTCAGATCGTGGCGGAGCGGCTCGAGACCGAAGAACAGCTCGCCGTCGCCGACCGCTACGGCATGGAACTGCGCCAGGGGTATGCGCTGAGCCGTCCCCAGGTGCTGACGATGTCCAGCCTCTCCCCCTCGCGCCTGCGCCGCCTCGAACTGGTCACCGCCCTCACCGCTCCCGACGCGGACATGCCGCGCATCGTCTCGATCATCGCCAGCGACCCGGCGCTCTCCCTGCGCGTGCTGCGGGCGAGCAACTCGGCCGCCGCCGGGCACGCCAACCGCGTCTCGTCGGTGGGCCAGGCTGTGGCGATGGTGGGGCTCAAGCACATCCGCCAGTGGGCGATGCTCATGGTGCTGGACGGCCTGGGCGGGGCGACCGAGGAGCACATGCTGGGCGTGCTGACCCGGGCACGGCTCTGCGAGAACGTCGCCCCGTGGTTCACGGCGGATCCGGAGTCGGCGTTCATGGCCGGCGTGATCACCGGGGTGGCGCAGCTGCTCGGCATCCCGTCGGGCGCCATGACCGACCAGTTCCCGCTGGCCCCGGCGGTCGCTGCGGCGCTCACCGACGGCAGCGGGCGGCTCGGGCAGGTGCTGAGCGCGGTCGACGCGTACGAGAACGGCGAACTGAGCACGTTCGATCTGGCCCCGCAGTACATAGCCGCGGTCCGCTGGTCGACGCGTACGCTCGACGCCTCCACCAGGCTAACCCCGGTCTAAAGCTCCTCGGCACGCTGCGACCACCCTGAAGTGGGTCACGAGCCCAGCCGCCCGGAATACCGAAGCGCCTGGTCGAAGGGCGATTCGCGATACGCCCGACGACAGACAGTCAATCGATGGGCATAGTAAAACTGTCGTATGCCCAGCGCGCCGCCTGAAGAAATCGTTGCCCGGACTCCCCGCCGCTACCTGCTGCCTGCCGTCCTCGCGCTCGCGGGAGCAGTCGTCGGTGCGTCCGCGACGTGGTTGGTTCGGGGTTCGAGCACCGTCTCCCCCGAGAAAGTCGTGGGCACGGTGGACTGGTCCAATCAGCAGACCAACCAGTTCTCGTTCCGGCCGGAGAGCGAGCAATCGGAGAGTAAGAAACCGGACGGCAAGGAACAGACGTTCTACCAGCTCGTCGCTGACCAGCAGAATTATCCAACCTGCCTGCAGGGCGATACTGGTGACCCGGTTCGGCAGGATCAGCGACGCGTCAGCATCGAGCTCATTCACGTAAATCTCGGCAAGGGCGCGAAACGCGACATCGCCGTTTCCGTGGATTGCCTGTAGGTCCTGGTTGCCGTGCGGGGGATGTTCGCGGACTTCCCCCGCACGGTTCAAGACGTTTCGACTCTATTGTGGATGTTGGAAAGACAGTTCCGCACCTCGCCCTCGGCGGTGTGCGAGGTGTCCTTCAGCCGCTCCCAGGACGTTTGCGAGCTGGCCACCAGCGCCGTCCAGGACAGCCACCCCGACGAGCGCCCGGCTCGCTTGTCAGCGAGCAATACCAGAGAGGCCACGATCTCAATTCGGACAGCAGGCTCTCACAAATTCGGCACGTTCAGCGGGGTGATCACCTGGACGCCGGCCGGAACGGACCGGACGGGGCCGGGAAGAGCGCCGAGCGTCTGGAGGATCGCGAGGCAGGCGGAGCGCAGATCGGCCCGCAGATCGTGGTGGAGCACGGCGGAGAGGTGGCCGCTCCGCAGCATTTCGGTGTTTTCGTCGTCGAGGTCGTGGGCCACGAAGACGTCGTAGTTGCGGTGCTCGGCGACGAAGTCGGCCAGGAGGGTCGTAGTGCCGCCCTGCGGGGCGTAGACAGCTCGGATCGACGGGTGGGCGACCAGGTGGGCGCGGACCTGGGTCGGGGCGGCGAGCAGCAAGCGGCGGTTCGGGGCGCGGGACCGCAGCTCGGCGCGAAAGCCACCGACGCGGTCGTCGAGGTCACCGCCGCTGTCACGTTCGGTGGTCACCACCAGGACGTCGCCGGCGCGGTCGGCCAGCCACTGCTCGATCAGGTAGGCCGCGGTCGCGCCGGCCTCGTGCTCGTCGGGGCCGACATGGGCGACACGTTTGCTGGCAGGCAGATCGGTCCGGAACGTGACCACGGGGATCTCGAGCCGGCCGACAGCCTCGACCAGCTCGGGGGTCTCGGCCGCCTCGAGGATCAGGCCCCGCGAACGGGAACGGGCGATCCGGGCCAGCGCGGCGAGCGGGTCAGCGGCCGGGTGCAGGCGAGGACGAATCACGGCGGGACGCAGACCCGGCAGCTCGGCGCGGAGGGCAGCCTCGACGCGGGACTGGTCGCGCACCAGCACGTCGATCGGGACGGTGCTGCCCGGTGGCGCGGGCTCGGACTGCTGGCGGTCGAGAGCGGCGATGGCCTGGTGGATCTCGCGCACTGTGCTCTCGCGGACACCGCCACGGTGGTGCAGAACCCGGTCGACGGTGGCCTGGCTGAGCCCGGCCTGGGCGGCGATCTCGCGAACCCGGTGCTTCACGAACTCGCCTCCCTCAGCCGCGCATCCGCCCGGACACCTGCCCGCCGGAGCAGTTGCCCTGGCCCTGTCTGCCGGTGCAGCCGCCCGGACCCCCGCCCACCCCGGGGTGCCGACCTTACGCCGGCGGCAAAGGCGAGCCGGGTTATCCACAATCAGCGGCTGTCCACCGGGCGCGCACGGCACCCGCGTACAGGATGAGGGCTTTCTGAGGTTTGACGAAAGGACTTTGAGGCGTGGTCAGCCCATCGCGTGACTGGTCACCCGTCACCGTCCACGAGGGCCACCATGCGCCGGTGGTCGTCGGCCATGACGGCCAGGATGAGGTGGCGCTGAGTGGCCGGCATGTCGGGGTTATCGAGCAGTTGATCGAGCTGTGCGCCCAGCTCAGCGAGGCTCGGGCGCAGGTCGGCGGCCGGGTTGTGAGCGGGCGCCGGAACTGGCTCGGGCTGCACCACCGGCTCAGCCTCGTGCTCGGCCTCGTGCTCCGGCTCCGGCTCCGGCTCCGGCTCCGGCGAATACGGCTTCTCGGAGCGGGCCCGGACAAGCAGGTCATTGAGCGCACTCGTCAGCTCGGCCATCTCGCGCGGGCTCTTCACCTCGGGCAGCCGCTGATCAGGATCGGCGGCGTCAAGCTCACGGGCAGCCGTCAGCAGCCGTTGGAACGGGCGCAACACCAACCCGGTCGCGAACCAGACCCCGGCCGCACTCAGCAGCGCGGCGAGCAGTACCAGCAGATCCACGATCAGCACGTTATCGGTGTGCTGCTCCTCCAGGTCGTCCAGGCTGACCAGAATTTGGAGCTGGGCACCGGTCACGAGCGTCTGGGCGAGTGAACGCCACTCGTCGTCGCCGGAGCTGACCGTCGAGTAGCCGTCGCGGGCGGGAAGCGGGAAGCCCGCCGAGGAGCCGATCTGCTTGAGCAGGTCACCGTCGTCGATCAGGCGGATCGCGAAGCTTCCGTCGGTCGGCAGCGAGCCGTTCTTGGTGGCCGCGGCGCTCACCTGAGCGGCGCGGGCGGCGAGGACACGGTCGAGTTCGTCGCGGTCGCGGTGGTCGATGCGCACCACGAGGACCAGGCCGGCGAGGGCGACCACCAGGGCGACGAGCGCGGTGACGACGAGGGTGAGCTGAGTGCGGAGCCTCATGGCGGGGGCATGATCCTCACGATGGGGGTGGAGGCGGCTTCTGGCACGCACCCACCATGCCAGTCGAATCACACAACGGAACCAGGAGATCCTGGCTCGGGTTAAGATATTTCCTGCCCGCATCGAGAGGCGCTGCGACGGAACCGGTTCTGCCGGTCTCCGCCACGCTCGGCCCGGGTCACTGACTTCAAGGGCGCCTCCTGAGAGGGAGGAGCCCTCGCTTTGAGTACCGATCTTGCCAAAGGCCGCCTGACCACCGCCAACGGGGTCGAGTTCGCGATTGCCGACATCTCGCTGGCCGAGGCCGGCCGGCACCAGCTGCGGCTCGCCGAGCACGAGATGCCCGGTCTGATGTCCCTGCGCAAGGAGTTCGGCGAGAGCAAGCCGCTGCGGGGCGCCCGCATCGTCGGCTCGCTGCACATGACCGTGCAGACCGCCGTCCTGATCGAGACGCTGATCGCGCTCGGCGCGCAGGTGCGCTGGGTGTCCTGCAACATCTTCTCGACGCAGGACGAGGCCGCCGCGGCGACCGTCGTCGGCCCGAACGGGACCGTCGACCAGCCCGCCGGCGTCCCGGTCTTCGCCTGGAAGGGCGAGACGCTCGAGGAGTACTGGTGGGCGACCATGCGGCTCTTCGACTTCGGCGACGGCCTCGGCCCCAACATGATCCTCGACGACGGTGGTGACGCCACCCTGCTCGTGCACAAGGGTGTCGAGTTCGAGGCGGCCGGTGCGGTTCCGCAGGCCGCCGAGGACGACAACCACGAATACACGATTATCCTCGAGACCCTGCGCGCCAGCCTGGCCTCCGACCCGCAGCGGTTCACCCGCATCGCGGCGGAGATCCGTGGCGTCACCGAGGAGACGACCACCGGGGTGGCCCGGCTCTACAAGCTGGCCAAGGAGGGCATGCTGCTCTTCCCGGCGATCAACGTCAACGACGCGGTCACCAAGAGCAAGTTCGACAACAAGTACGGCATCCGCCACTCGCTGGTCGACGGGCTGAACCGGGCGACCGACGTGATGCTCGGCGGCAAACTGGCTCTGGTCTGCGGTTACGGCGACGTCGGCAAGGGCGCGGCCGAGACGCTGCGCGGCCAGGGCGCCCGTGTCGTGGTCACCGAGGTCGACCCGATCTGCGCGCTGCAGGCGGCGATGGACGGCATGCAGGTCGCTCGTCTCGAGGACGTCGTCGGCGAGGCGGACATCTTCATCACCACCACCGGCGGCACCGACATCATCACGGTCAACGACCTGGCGGCGATGAAGCACAACGCGATCGTCGGCAACGTCGGTCACTTCGACGACGAGATCGACATGGCCGGCCTCGGCAAGGTGCCCGGCATCGAGAAGGTCGAGATCAAGCCGCAGGTGCACGAGTGGCGGTTCCCGGACGGGCACTCCGTGATCGTGCTCTCCGAGGGACGCCTGATGAACCTGGGCAACGCCACCGGCCACCCCAGCTTCGTCATGTCGAACTCCTTCACCAACCAGGTGATGGCCCAGATCGAGCTCTGGACCAAGCCCGGCGAGTACGAGAAGCAGGTATTCGTCCTCCCGAAACACTTGGATGAGAAGGTGGCCCGGCTGCACCTCGACGCGCTGGGTGTCCGCCTGACCACACTCACCAAGAAGCAGGCGGAATACCTCGGCGTCGACATCGAGGGCCCGTACAAGCCCGAGCACTACCGCTACTGACAATCGCTCTCCCCGCCCGGCCGCATCGGCGGGGCGGGCGGGGAAAGATGGTCACGTGCACGTCGAGCAAACACTGCTGTTCGTCCTGGGCGCGGTCGCGATCATCGTGGCCATGCGCTGGATCGCCGAGAAGACGGGGCTGCCGGCAGCCGCGCTGCTCACCATCGCGGGTATCACGTACGCGCTTCTGCCCGGCCCGAACCTCGAGCTCGAACCAGAGCTGGTCATGACGTACGTGATCCCGCCGCTGCTCTACAGCGCGGCGCTGGATTCGTCACTGCTCGACATCCGGCGGCACGCACGCACCGTGATCAGCCTGTCGGTGCTGCTGGTGCTGGCCACCGCGCTGCTCATCGGAGTCGGCATCGACCTGTGGGTGGGCGGCGCGACTCTCGCGGCCGGTGTGGCGCTGGGTGCGGCCGTGGCGCCTCCCGACCCGGTCGCCGCGCTCGCCGTCGGCCGCCGGGCCGGGCTGCCCGGCAAACTGATCACCCTGATCCAGGGTGAGGGGCTGCTCAACGACGCGACGGCGCTGACCATCCTCACCGTCGCGGTCGCGGCGGCCGACGGCGGCGGATTCTCCGTCCCCTCCGCGACCTTGCAATTCTTCATCGCCGCGATCGGTGGCGTGCTCTGCGGCGTCGTGGTGGCCCTCGTGGTGCGCTACCTGCGGCCGCTGCGCAAGGACCCGCTGACCGCGAACGCGATCTCGCTGGCCACGCCGCTGGCGGCGTATGTGTTCGCCGAGTCGGTGCATGTCTCGGGCGTGCTCGCCGTCGTGGTCGCCGGCCTGATCATCGGTCACGACTCGTCCCGGCACAGCGTCGCGGCGAGCCGGCTGCAGACCGGCGCGGTGTGGCGGCTGGTCGACTTCCTGCTGGAGGGCCTGGTCTTCCTGCTGATCGGTCAGCAGTTGCCGACCGTGGTCGACGAGCTCAGCAACTACAAGACGTCGACCATCGTCATCGCGGTGTCGGTGACGGTCGGCGTGACGCTGATCCTGCGCCCGCTCTGGCTGGTCCTCACCCAGTTGCTGCCGCGCTCGCTGCATCTGCGCCTCGGTGGCGAGGCCGAGATCGAGGGCGACGCGACGAGCGCTCCGGGCCGCGGGAAGGATCCGGAGAAGGCCCTCACCGGACGCGAGGTGACCGCCCTGAGCTGGGCCGGCACTCGCGGCGTGATCAGCCTCGCGGCGATCTTCACGCTGCCTGAGTCGGTTCCGCACCGCGACCTGCTGCATTTCTGCGCCTTCGTGGTGGTGCTGGTGACCCTGCTGGGCCAGGGTTTGACGTTCGCTCCGCTGGTGCACTGGCTGGGCCTGCGCGCCAACAAGACCGACGAGGCGCGCGAACGCAACGAGGCCCGGTCGGCTTCGGTGCAGGCGGCGCTCGACCGGCTCGACGACATCCAGGCCGAGAAACACGACCACGTCGAGGACCAGGCCATCGCGCACATGCGCAAACAGCTGGACGTCCGTCTCGAACGCTACCGTCGCCGGCTCGACCTGCTCGAGAAGGCCGACTCGGACGAAGTGCCGACCTCCCCGCAGTACGAGGCGGCGCTGATGGTGCGGCGCCAGGTGATCGAGGCACAGCGTGAGGAACTGCTGCGCTGGCGCGACGCGGGCAACCTCAACGACGAGGGCCTGCGCATTCTCGAACGCGAGCTGGACCACGAGGAACGGCTCCTCCCGGACCGTTCCTGAGCGGATGGCACGCCAGTCCTGACGAAACCCTTACATTCGGCTCGCACTCCCCTGACCGGCGGCCGGAACTCTCAGCGGCATGAGACGAATCCTTGCTTCCCTTACGCTCGCCGGGTTCCTGCTCGCCGGTGGGGCGTGCGCCGCCGCTCAGCCGGCCTCGTCACTCGCCGCCGTCGACGACCTGCTGGTCTCGGCCGACGAGCAGATCGGCGAGGTCACCGATCCGGCGGACCTCGTCGACGACCTGCACGCCGACCCGGCAGCGGACGACGCGGCCGGCATGAACGCGGTGGGCAAGAACGCGGCCGGCAGGAACGCCCCGGCGAAGTCCGTCGCGGAGCGGGTGGACCGCCGGCTCGCCGCCCTGAAGCGCTTCGACGCCACCCTCGACAAGGCCAAACACCTCCAACCGGCCCATCACGAGACCCTGACGAAGCTGATCGCCGACCAGACCAAGGGCCTCACCGCGCTGCGCGACCAGACCGGCAAGGACGCGGCCCGCAGTGTGGTGGTCGACTACCGAGTCTTCGTGCTGACCGGCCCCAAGGTGCGCCTGTCGGTGGCCATCGACACGGAACTGGCCGCCGTAGCCAAGCTGCGCGACCGCAAGAACATCGACCAGGCCACGCTGGACGAGGTCGAGAAGTCCCTGACCGGCCAGGTGGACACCCTGCTCGCGCTCCGGCCCGGCCCGGACGCCAAGGCGATCCGCTCCTCGTTGGAGCCGATCCGTGCCGCCGCCAAGCAGGCCCGCACCACGCTGAAGTCCTTGCGCTGAGGCGTCCGCACCCCGGACGACATCTCGCAGTCGCGCAGGAGGCCGGCGTCTCCTCAGGCCTCCTGCGCCACCACTTCGGCTCCGAGGAAGGCCTGCGAGCAGCAGCAGTGGGACCATCAACCGACGTGGACGTGCGGGCGCCGGTTGCGTTCGGGCTCGGCCTGGCGCAGCATCTCCCGGGTGACCGGGGCGACCTCGCCCTGTCCAAAGATGAGGTAGCGGGCGAAGTTGGCGACCGGGTTGCCCTCGGTCCACTCGAAGTAGATGTGCGGCCGCCGCCCGGTGGTGTCGCGGATCCAGAGCAGCAGGGCCGCGAGCGCGCTCGGCACCGACGAGCTCTCCACCCGCAGCACCCGGTAGCGGTGGTGCAGCACCTCGCCGCGTACCCGCAGCTCGGTCTCGAAGTCGGAGGCGTCGGCCACGGTGACCTCGACGAAGATGACGTCACGGTCGTCGGCCATGTCGTTGTCGGCGAGGATCTGGGCGATCTTGTCGCTGTACTCGCGGGTGTCGCGGCCGTCGGGCTCGTTGGCGACCAGCCGGATCTGGCGACGCCGGCATTCGTTCAGGAAGCCGCGCGCGACCTCGTCCGCCTCGATGTTCGTGACCCGCAGGTCGAAGGCGCGGAAGAGCCGGGACAGCAGCGAGACCACCAGGATCGCGGCGATGAAGCAAGCCGCGATCTTCACGCCGTCCGGCCGTTCCACGACGTTGGCGACGGTGGTGTAGGCGAAGAGCACCGCGGTGACCCCGAAGGCGTACGTCCGTTTGCGTTGCCCGCGCCGGTGGGCCGAGAGCGTCACGGCGACCGCCGCCGAGGTGATCAGCACCAGGACGCCGGTGGCGTAGGCGCCGCCCTGCGCGTCGACGTCGGCGTCGAAGATCCAGGTGATCAAGAACGCCGTGCCGGTGAAGACCAGGACCAGCGGACGTACGGCGCGGGCCCAGGCGGGCGCCATCCCGAACTTGGGCAGATAGCGCGGTACGAGGTTGAGCAGCCCGGCCATCGCCGACGCCCCGGCGAACCAGAGGATGGCGATGGTCGACAGGTCGTACACGGTCCCGAAGACGTTGCCCAGGCTCTCGTGCGCCAGGAAGGCCAGCGCACGCCCATTCGCCTGGCCGCCCGGCTCGAACTCGGCCTGCGGGATGAGCACGGTGGTGACGACACTGCTCGTCATCAGGAACACGCTCATGATCACCGCAGCCGTGGTGAGCAGCTTCTTCGCCCCGCGGATGCGTCCGGCCCGGTCGCCCTTGATGGACGGCATCACCGCCACCCCGGTCTCGAAGCCGGAGAGTCCGAGGGCCAGTTTGGGGAAGACCAGCAGCGCGACGCCGACCATCGCCAGCGGGCTGCCGTGCGAGGTGGTCAGCGCGTCGGTCCAGGAGATGACCGCGTGCGGGTGGGTGAGCACCTGCCACAGCCCGTCGCCGATCACGACCACGTTCAGCACCAGGTAGATGCCGACCAGACCGACCGCGATCCCGATCGCCTCGGTGAAGCCCTTGAGGAAGACCGCGCCGAGCAGCGCGATCAGGACCAGGGTCACGATCACCGGATGCCCGTGCAGCGAGTCGGGCCAGAACGGGTTCTCGTCGACGTGCGCGGTCGCGTCGGCCGCCGACAGGGTGATCGTGATGATGAAGTCGGTCGCGGCGAAACCCAACAGAACCAGGACGAAGAGCTTGCCCTTCCAGAACGAGAGCAGCTTGACCAGCATCGCGATCGAGCCCTCGCCGTTCGGGCTGTCCGAGGCCACACGGCGGTAGACGGGCAGCGCCCCGAGCAGCGTCACCAGCACCAGGACGAGGGTCGCGATCGGCGACAGCACGCCGGCCGCGAGCGCCGCGATGCCCGGCTGGTAGCCCAGCGTGGAGAAGTAGTCCACGCCGGTCAGGCACATCACTTTCCACCACGAGTGCGGTTTCTCGGCCGGCTCGGCGTGGGGCCCGTCGTGATGCTGTGCGGAGTCGTTGAGCCCGGAAAGCATCCAGTCCCGGAGGCCGGTTGTGGTCACCGCGAAATCGTTCCATCGCGCACCCGGCGACGGCCAAGCCGCGGCGTTAATACGGCGTATAAAAGTCTAGGCCGGCGGCAACGCGTAGGGGCGGGAGACGACCTCGACGTTGCTGAACCACGTCGTGAGGTGGACGCGCACCTCGGGGGTGCCGGCCACCCGCGGGACCGCGGCCAGGTGCATGTTGCGGGACGAGAACACGACCGCGCCGGTCAGGTCGACCTCGACGCCCTCCGGCACGATGATCTTCAGCTCGCCGAAGGTGCAGCTCCCGGCGATCTCGATGACGTCCTGGTCGGTCAGCACCTCGCGCAGGTCGATCTCGGTCGAGCCGAAGACCGTGCGCAGCGTCAGCCGGGGTGACCGCAACCGCCAGCGGCCACGACGCTTGTTCTCGCTGAAGACGGTGACGACCTTGTCGACCGTCCGGGCGGAGCCGACGACCGGCGCCTGGCCCAGGTCGGCGGTGGTGCGGGCCAGGTCGTCGGCGGTCTCGGCAGCCCAGACCGCGCCGACGCGCACGCTGAACTGCTCAAGCGTCAGACGGCCGTCACCGCAGGCCCGCTGCAGCATTTCGGCGGCTTGTTCGCGCTCGGGCTCGGAAGGCGGAACCCGCATCGGTGTGGTCACGGAGCGATCCTAGGGCCTGCCGAACCGGGCCTTCGCGCGTATTCCTGGTGATGTGGCCCCTGGGCCCGGTCAGACCTGCCGGAACTCGATTCCCAGGAGACTCGCCGCCGCCTTGTAGTCGGCCGCGCGATGCCCGAGCGAGAGCGACCAGTGGTGGCCGACCCCCGAGGCGCTCCAGTCGTCGACCCACTCGCCCGGATCACGGCCGAAGTCGACCCGGCTCGTCGTGTTGCCGATCGCCAGCAGCGGCCCCTCGACCACGGTGCCCTGGCCGGCGATGAACGACAGCGAGCCGTCCCGGTCCTGGCCCAGCCCGAGCAGGGTGACCGGACCCGGGCGTACGTCGAACTCGACCGAGACGCCCCAGCCACGCTTGCCGTGATAGACGCCGAGTCCGCGCAGCAGCGGCTGGCGCGAGCTGACCGCGAGGTGGGCCGGCCCGTCGTGCCCCATCTCGACGACGTTGTCCTCGAAGTTGAGCGCCTGGATCTCGCAGAACGATCCGCCCGCCCCGGCGACCTGGGTGGCGAGTTGGGCGACCGTCGTGCGCAGTTCGTACTCGCCGGTAGCCGGGATGCCGCGCGCGGTCAGCAGCGACGCGCCCAGGATCATGCCGGCACCCAGCCGTTCGTGCTGCTCACCATTCAGTCCCCGGTGGTAGTAGGCGAGGCTGTCCAGGTCGAAGTCCGCGGCGAGCCGGTCGAGGCCGACCGAGACGCGGGCGCCCCAGGCGAAGTCCTCCTCCTTGACCGAGTCGTCCAGTACGAAGATCTTGCGGGCCAGGTCCATCCGCTCGGCCACCTCGTCGTCGGTGGCCGCGAGGGTGCGTTCGCGCAGGTCGTCGAACT
>DASRYP010000223.1:0-2791 GCA_035687165.1 Actinoplanes sp.
AACAACAGCCTGAACTCGATGCTGGCGGAACTCGACCGGTACGTCACACTCGGCTCCACGGTCACCCTCGTCGCCGACGTGGAAACGCCGGACCTCGGCCCGTACAAGAATCTGACGGTGACCTTCGTCCCGGGCGACACCACCAGCCGGGGTGTCCTGGAAACCCTGCAGGTCCACGAGTTCGACCACATCATCGTGCTGGCCGACAAGGACAACCTGGGAGCGCAGCGGGCCGACGCCAAGACGCTGATCACCCTGCTGCACCTGCGCGACATGGCGACCGGGCTGGGCGTCGAGCTGAACGTGGTCAGCGAGATGCTCGATGACCGCAACCGCGAGCTCGCCGAGGTGACCCAGGCGGACGACTTCATCGTGAGCGACAAGCTGATCAGCCTGATGCTCTCGCAGACCTCGGAGAACGAGCGGCTGAACGACGTCTTCCAGACCCTCTTCTCCAGCAGCGGCAGCGAGGTCTACCTGCGCCGGGCCGACCTCTACATCAAGCCCGGCCAGGCCGCCGACTTCTACACGGTCGTCGCGGCGGCGAGCCGGCGGGGCGAGACCGCGATCGGCTATCGCGTCATCGGGCAGAAGCGGGACAAGCAGCGGGCGTACGGCATTGTGCTGAACCCGGACAAGGCGGCGAAGGTGACCTTCGCTCCCGGCGACAAGGTCATCGTGCTCGCCGAGAACTGAGCGATCGCACGCCGCCCGCGCCGGAAAAGCGCGGGCGGCTTCGCGCGTACGCGCAAGTCAGGTCGACGGCTGCGCCCGGCCAAATTGTCTGTTCTCTCCGGTCTGCAACTTGGCGCTGATCTGCTGGGTCAGGGCGGCGGCAACGATGCGCCCGGAGGGACGGGTGTTGCGGACGGTGGGATGGAAATTCTTCAGCAGCGGCCACCGGATCGCCGCCGTCGCGCTTGTCGTTCTGGTGGTGGCGGCGCAGATCGTGGCGCTGGTCGCCTTCGCCGGGAACTCCGGCTTCGTCGACGCGAGCTATCTGGCGCTCGACGTGATCGGCGCGGCCTACAGCTGGCTGGCCGGCGCCCGGGTGCGCCGCGGCCGGCTGATGTGGCGGCTGATCGCGGCCGGCCGGACGGCGTCCGTACTCACCACGTTTCTGCTGGTCGCCTACAACGTCTTCCCGTCGGCGATCCTGCTCTGGGCTGGGTTTCTGGCCCGCGTCGCGTGCTACCTGCTGATCGCCGCCGGGGTGCTCACCGCGAGCATGCACCAGTACCGGGGCCGTGCGCGATACGCGTTGGCGGCCGAGGTCGTGACCGTTCTCGCGGCCGCCTTCATGGCCGTCTGGTACCTCGCCATCTGCCCGATCCTCGAGACGCAGACCCCGCGGGTGACCTGGATCGCCCAGATCGGCTGGCCGTTGGGCGACCTGCTGCTGCTCGCCGCGGTCTCGTCGATCGCGCTGCGGGGAGCGGCGACTCGTTTCACCGCACCGGTCTGGCTCTTCGTCGGCGGCCTCGGCGCTTTCCTCGTGGCCGACTTCGTGTGGCAGGCGGTGCGCGCGCTCGGCCTGACCACGGAGATACCCTCCGCCGGTCTCTTCCTGATCGCCGGCGCGTTGACCATCACGGTGGCGCCGATGTTGGCCGTGGCCGACCCCAGCCGGTTGCCCCGTTCCCGCACCGGCCGTCCACCCGCCTGGGCGACCCACCTTCCGATGGCCGCCACCCTGGTGGTCTGTCTGCTCATGCTGGTCGTTCCCCTGATCGAGCAGCAGTTCCTGCCGTGGGGTGGCCTGGTGGCCGGGCTGGGAGTGATGAACTGCGCCGCGGCCGCGCGGCAAATGGTCTCGCTGCGCGAGGACCGCGACCAGATCGTCACCGACGGACTGACCGGCCTGGCCAACCGTGCCGGTCTGGACCAGGCGCTGGAACGGGCGCAGCGGCGGGAGGGGCCGTATGCGTTGCTCCTGCTCGATCTGGACGGCTTCAAACTGATCAACGACGCGTACGGGCACGCGGCCGGCGACATGGTGCTGGTCGAGTTCGGGCGCCTGCTGCGCGCGTCGGTCCGCTCGGACCATTTGGCCGCGCGGATCGGCGGTGACGAGTTCGCCTTGCTGCTGCCCGGTGTCGAGAGCGCGGCCGACGCGTGCGGCATCGCCCAGCGGATCCTGACGGCGGCGGCCGCGAACCCGGTGCAGCTCGACAACGACCGCGTTCCGGTGCGGGCCAGCATCGGCGTCGCGGTGGCCGGGCCGGGCGCCGACGGCAAGACGCTGACCCGGCACGCGGACATCGCGATGTATCACAGCAAACGAGCGGGAAGCCACGGCCACACCGTCTACCAGCCGAGCATGGTCGACCGGCGGGTGGAGAACGCCGCCCTTGCCGAGGATCTCGGCAACGCACTGGACCGCGGTGAGCTGCACCTGCTCTATCAGCCGCTGGTCGACCTGGCGACCGGCCGGGCGGTCGCGGTTGAGGCGCTGCTGCGCTGGGAGCACCCGGTGCACGGGCTGGTCTCGCCGGCCCGGTTCATCCCCATCGCGGAGCGGTCCGGCGTGATCGTGCCGATCGGGTTGTGGGTGATCGAGGAAGCCCTGCGGCAGATCCGCGAGCTGCGGGAGCTGACTGGCGAACCGCTGTACGTCAGCGTGAACCTGTCGCCCCGGCAACTGCGCGAGCCGACGATCGTGCACGAGATCCTCGCCGTCCTGCGCCGCTGCGGCACCGATCCGGCCGAACTGGTCCTGGAGGTCACCGAGTCGGCGCTGGTCGACGAGTCCAGCGGCATCGCCGAGCTGCGCACGCTACGCGCCCAGGGC
>DASRYP010000224.1:0-2431 GCA_035687165.1 Actinoplanes sp.
CAACCACCTCTACGGGACCGGGGCGGTGGTCCCGGCGCTGGTGGCCGCGGGCGTCCACCCCGGGTCGCGGCCGATCCGGCGGGCGGTCACCTGGCTGCTCGACCACCAGAACGCCGACGGGGGGTGGGGGGAGGACCTCCGCTCCTATCGGGATCCGGCCTGGATCGGCCGCGGCGTGTCGACCGCCTCGCAGACCGCCTGGGCGCTGCTCGCGCTGATGGCGGCCGGCGGGGCCGACGCCGCGGTCGAGCGGGGGATCGCCTGGCTCGTGGCGACCCAGCGGGCGGACGGGTCGTGGGACGAGCCGGAATTCACCGGTACGGGCTTCCCACGCGACTTCTACATCAACTACCACCTGTACCGGCTGGTCTTCCCGGTCACCGCGCTCGGACGCTACGTGGCGGGCCGGTCATGAGCGCGGTCCTCGGGGCTCCGCTCGCCGTCGAACGCCGGGCGGTCTTCGGCGCGGTCCGGCTGGGCATGGGCCGCCGGGCGCGGCTGCCCGAGGCGGACGCGTTCCTGGTCTTCGGCGTGGCCGGCGGGGTCGGGGCCGACGTGCGGCCGGGAGATCTCGTGGTTGCTCCCGACCCCAGTGCGCCGATGCTGGCCGGTGCTTTGCGGCGCCTCGGATCGACCGTCCACGTGGGACCTATCCGCTCGAGCGATCACCTGGTGACCGGAGCTCAGCGCCGGCGGATCGCGGCCACCGGTGCGCTCGCGGTCGACATGGAGACCGCGTCGCTGCGGGCACAGGCGGGGGACCGGCCGTTCGCCGCGGTGCGCGTCGTGACGGACTCGGTCGGTGCGCCGCTCTGGTCGCCCGGGACGGTGCTTCGGGGCGTTCGGGGCCTGCAGAACCTGCGCACCGCGGCGCCGGCGCTGCGCCAGTGGGCCGCGGCCACCGGGAAACGCGAGGTGCTGCTGGCCGCGCCGCGATCGTTCTGCGCCGGGGTGCTCCGGGAAAAGTTCCCCGCGCCGCACGGCCCGCGCCGCGAGGACATCTGTTCCGCCACCACCAACCGCCAGCAGGCTGTCCGCGCGATCGCCCGCTCGTGCGACCGCGTCCTGGTTGTGGGCTCCGGGAACTCCGCCACCTCGCTGCGCCTGGTCGAGGTGGCCGAGCGCGAGGGGGCCCCGGCCCACCTGGTCGACGACGCCGGCGAGGTCGACCTGGCCTGGCTGGCCGGCGCCCGCACGGTCGGCATCACCGCCGGGGCATCCGCCCCGCCACATCTGGTCGACGAGGTCCTCGCCGGCCTCGCCGGGCTCGGACCGGTCACGGTCCGCGAAACCAGCGTCGGCGAAGAGAACATCCGGTTCACACTGCCCAAGGAGGTGAGCTAGACATGGGAATGCCCTTCCGGCAGACCGTCCGGCTCGGACAATACGTTCTTCAGCAGAAGCTGAAGGGTGCCGCGCGCTACCCGCTCCTGGTCGAGCTCGAGCCGCTGTTCGCCTGCAATCTCAAGTGCATCGGCTGTGGCAAGATCCAGCAGCCGCACACGCTGCTCAAGCAACGCATGCCGGTCGAACAGGCGGTCGGCGCCGTCGAGGAGAGCGGTGCGCCGATGGTCTCCATCGCCGGCGGCGAGCCGCTCATGCACCCGCAGATCGACGAGATCGTGCAGCAGCTCCTCGACCGCAAGAAGATCGTCTTCCTCTGCACGAACGCCGTGCTGGTCCCCAAGCACCTCCACAAGTTCAAGCCGCACAAGAACTTCACCTGGATGGTGCACGTCGACGGCCTGCGCGAGCGGCACGACCTCTCGGTCTCCAAGGACGGCGTCTTCGACCAGGCGGTCGCGGCCATCAAGGAGATGAAGGCCGCCGGTTTCCGGGTCATGACCAACAGCACGTTCTTCAACACCGACAGCCCGCAGACCGTCATCGAGGTGCTCGACTACCTCAACGACGAGCTCGGCGTCGACAACATGCAGATCAGCCCCGGGTACGCCTACGAGAAGGCGCCCGACCAGGAGCACTGGCTGGCCGTCGAGGAGACGCGCGAGCTCTTCGCCAAAGCGTTCGGGGAGGGCCGGCGCAAGAAGTGGCGGCTCAACCACTCGCCGGTCTTCCTCGATTTCCTGGAGGGCAAGCGAGACCTCGACTGCACGCCGTGGGGCATCCCGTCCTACTCGCTGCTCGGCTGGCAACGCCCCTGCTACCTGCTGGCCGACGGCTACGCCAAGACGTACAAGGAACTCATCGAGACGACCGACTGGGAACAGTTCGGGCGGGGCAAGGACGAGCGCTGCAACAACTGCATGGCCCACTGCGGATACGAGCCGACCGCGGTCATCGCCACCATCGGTTCGCTCAAAGAGTCCCTGCGTGCCGCCGTGAGCGTGTAGCCATGACCCTCCAGATCGAAACACCGTTCCGTCTGGACGCGGTGAGCTGTCCGGCCGACCTGCGAGCGATGCCGGCCGCC
>DASRYP010000225.1:0-4940 GCA_035687165.1 Actinoplanes sp.
CCAGGCGTACGGGGTGATCGGCCGCGCGACAACCGCGTGCCCGACCTCGGCGTCGTGACGCGCCTGCCGTCCGATCTCGCGAACTTCTCGAACCTGCCGGCCTCGTCCTTCAGCCTGGTCGTCGAGATCGTCTCCGAGGAAGCGCCGAACGGCGAATACACCGACAAGGCCGCCTGGTACGCCGAGCACGGCATCCCCGAGTACTGGATCGTCGACCAGACCCCCGACCGCTCCCACGACGACGCCTTCGTCCTGGTCCATCGCCTGCTGCTGGCCGGGGGCGAGCCGATCTACGGGCGCGAGCGCAATGTCCTGCTTTCCGACCTCGAAATCGAATATCCTCATATTGACGCGTGACACCTGGTCTCCTGACCACTGGTCTCGGAGGTGGAGAGAGTTCGATGGGAACAGAGGAGGAACCCATGACAGATCTCGCAGACAGACCCGACGTGGCAGAGGGGGTCGACGAAGATTTGCTAGAGGAAGCCCGCCTGCAGGTCGGCGCCGCCTCCAGTCAGGAAGTGATCAATATGGCGCTGCGGCGTCTGGTCGACGACAAGCGGGAACGCCGGCTTCGTGCCTACGACAACCTGCAGCGCATGGCCGCGGAGGGACTGCTCGTTCTCGATGAGGTCGAGCGGAGGGATTCGTGAAATACCTGATCGACACGAGTGCACTGAGCCGCATCTGGCACAACCAGGTGGACGCGGGCTGGCGTGAGGTCGCGGGCAACGGTGTCATCGCGGTGTGCGAGCCGGTTCTGACCGAGATGCTGGTCAGCGCCGACTCGAAGCAGTATGTCGCGGTGGAGAACGAGATCCGTGAGACCTATCCCTACCTCACCGTGCCGGACGCTGTCTGGGATGAGGTGGACACGATCCGGCACGAGTTGGCCCGACGCAGTGCGCACAGGGGCCCGAGCGTGGTCGACATGGTCGTCGCCTCGACGGCGATCCGGTAGCAGTTGACCGTCTTGCACGACGACCGCGACTACGAGACGGTGGCCCGTTTCCTGCCGCATCTGAAGCAACGACGGATCAACACGCCCCCCGAGCAAGGCGATTTGCAATGACCTAGATCGATCTGTGCGGTGATTCCCGAGGGGGCCGGTCTTACGCGGCCGGCCCTCTCTCAGTAGTCGACCGAGATCGAGGACATGGTCTGGATCAAGGCGGCTATGAGGAGGATGCCGAGAGCGATGCGGCGTCCCACGGCGTGCCACTGCTGGCGCCGGTAGGCCTGACACCAGGCGATGCCGGCGTCAGCGGAGGCCAGCACCACGCCGGAGCGGTGGGTGTCGGGCACGAGTGCGGCCTTGAGCAGGGCGAGGCTGCCACCCCGGCGGTAGAGCGCGGGCGCGTACGTCTGCTGCCGCATCACCCGCACGTCGACCTCGTAGATCTGATCCTCGCGCCACTGCCTCGTGCGTACCGCCAAGCGGTGTTGCAGGTAATCGCGGGCCGCCTGTGGCCTTCCGAGCAGGCGGCGACGCCACGACAAGCGGCGCCAATGGGATGCCACGTCGGCCAGGACATCCATGTAGAGATGCGCCGCCTCGAAGTCGCCGCCGACCAGTCGGTCGGTCTCGCGGCGCAGGTCAGCCAGGTGCGTCGCGACGAAGACGACGTACTCCTGTGGTGGCTCCTCGGACATGGGTGGAACGAGATACATGGCTCACACCCCCGCTCCCCATCGTCGAGGCGTGTCGCTGCCGAGCGCAAGAGGGGCGCGTATTAGGGTGTCGAACACACGTACGTCTAAGCATGGGGGAGGTCCGCGGTGCGCGTGCTCGGGATCGACCCGGGACTCACCCGTTGCGGGGTCGGTGTCGTCGAGGGTGTGCCGGGCCGGCCGGGCAAGTTGATCGCCTACTACGTGGTCTACACCGAGCCCGACGAGGACCTCGCCCTGCGCCTGCTGCACCTCGACCGATCCTTGGGCGAGCTCGTCGCGCGGCATCAGCCCGAGAGCGTCGCCGTCGAGAGAGTCTTTTCCCAGCACAACGTCCGTACGGTGATGGGCACCGCCCAGGCCAGCGCGGTCGCCGTGCTCGCCGGGGCGCGGGCCGGACTGCCCGTGCAGACCTACACGCCGAGCGAGGTCAAGGCGGCCGTCACCGGTTCCGGCACGGCCGGCAAGGCGCAGGTCACCGCGATGGTCACCCGGCTGCTCTCGCTCGACGCGCCGCCCCGTCCGGCGGACGCCGCCGACGCCCTCGCGCTCGCCATTTGTCATATCTGGCGCGGCGGCACGCGCGCCAGGATCCAGGCGGCGGCCGTCGCCGCCGCTCGCAAGGGGGGAAGCCGCCGATGATTGCCAGTGTGCGTGGAATGGTGGCGGCGATCGCGCCGGACAGCGCCGTCATCGAGGTCGGCGGCGTCGGCCTGCAGGTGCAGTGCGCCCCGGCGACGCTCGCGAACCTCAAGGCGGGCGCCGAGGCGCGGCTGGCCACCAGCATGGTCGTGCGGGAAGACTCGCTGACCCTCTACGGCTTCGCCGACGACGACGAGAAACACCTGTTCGAGCTGCTCCAGACGGCCAGCGGCGTCGGGCCGCGGCTGGCTCAGGCCGTGCTCGCCGTGCACCAGCCCGAGACCGTGCGCCGGGCCATCGCCGGCGGCGACCTGGTCGCCCTGACCCGGGTGCCGGGCATCGGCAAGAAGGGCGCCGAGCGGCTCGTGCTCGAGCTGCGCGACCGGATCGGTCCGCTGCCGACCGCCGACGGCCCGGTCGGCGTGCTCAGCGGCGCCTGGCAGGAACAGGTGCGTCAGGGTGTGCTCGCGCTCGGCTGGTCCGCCGCTCAGGCCGAGCAGGCCGTCGCCGCGGTCGCCGAGGGCATCGACGGTGAGGTGCCACCGATCCCGGTGCTGCTGCGCCAGGCCATCCGCCTGCTGGGCAAGGCCCGATGAGCGACCTGGTCTCGGCCGACCCCGGCGACAACGAGCTGGACGCCGAGGCGAGCGTCCGACCCCGCCGGCTGGCCGACTTCATCGCCCAGCACCGTGTCCGCGACCAGCTCACCCTGCTCCTCAAGGGCGCGATGGGCCGCGGCACCCCGCCCGACCACATCCTGCTCTCCGGCCCCCCTGGCTTGGGGAAGCCGGTTTCGGTGAACGCGCTTGTCCTCATGGGTGACGGCTCGCGTCGGCGGCTCGGCGACATCGTGGTGGGCGACGAGGTTGTCACCCGCACCGGCGAGGCGGCCGCTGTTCTTGCCGTCCATGAACAGGGGGAACTCGACTCAGTGCGGGTCCGGACGACCTCCGGCAGAGAGGTTGTCGCGGCGCCTGACCACCCGTTCTGGACGACCGAGGGCTGGATCAAGGCCGGCGACCTCACGCCGGATGACGTGCTGGCCAACGTGCTGTCGCCGGTGACCGTCGCCGGGGCCACCGAGGTGACAGACGAGTTCCGCCTGGCCGGCTACATGATCGGTGACGGCGGCACGAGCAATCAGGTCACCTTCACCGGCGGAGACGAAGCCGTCCTGGAGGATTTTCGTGCGGTGTGTGACCGTCTGGGATATTCGCACCGGACTCGGCCCAACTCGGCCCGCAGTGCTCTGGTGCGCGTTTCCGGCGTGAAATCGTGGCAGGCGGAGACAGGCCTGCTCGACAAGACCGCGTGGCTCAGGCGAGTCCCCGGATTCGTTTTCCGGGGCGACGAGCGGCAGGTCAGTGCCTTTCTCTCGGCTTACTTCGCCGGTGCCGGCACGGTGCGCCGCCGAGGCCGCGAGCCGTACGACGTGGTCATCGAGTTCCACAGCGTCTCCCGCGGGCTGCTTGAGGACGCTCAACACTTGCTGCTTCGGCTCGGCATCCAGTCGCGGCTGAGGCTCAAGCGGGGACGCCACCAAGGCCGTCCGCACGAATCCTGGCGTTTGTCGATCACTAGTCAGGACGACGCGGCGCGCTTCGCCGAGCGGGTCACTCCGATCGGGGAGAGCGGCCAACGGCTGCGCGAGTGGGCGCCACGCCGCGACCGCTTCGATGAACGGCTGACACCCGACCGGGTTGCGTCCGTCGAGCCCGCGGGATTGACGGAGTGTCGCTGCTTAACTGTTGCCGACGATCACACCTTTACCGTGAATGACCTGGTGGTGCACAACACCACCCTGGCGAACATCGTCGCGGCCGAGCTCGGGACCGGGATCCGGACCACCAGCGGGCCGGTGATCGAGCGGTCGGGCGACCTTGCCGCGATCCTCACCGGCCTCGCGCCGGGAGACGTGCTCTTCATCGACGAGATCCACCGGATCGCCAAGCCGGCCGAGGAACTGCTCTACAGCGCGATGGAGGACTTCCGGGTCGACGTCGTGGTCGGCAAGGGGCCCGGAGCCACCGCCATCCCGCTCGACGTCGAGCCGTTCACGCTGGTGGGGGCGACCACGCGGGCCGGCCTGCTGTCGGGGCCGATGCGCGACCGGTTCGGGTTCGTCGCCCACCTCGACTTCTATTCGACGGCCGATCTGGACAGTCTGCTGCACCGCTCGGCGCGCATTCTCGGCGTGCCGATCACCGCGGAGGGCGCGGCCGAGATCGCCGGCCGGTCGCGTGGCACCCCGCGCATCGCGAACCGGCTGCTGCGCCGGGTGCGAGATTATGCCGAGGTCCGCGCCGACGGCGTAGTGAGCGAAGCCACGGCCCGAGAAGCCCTCAAGGTGTACGACGTCGACGACCTCGGCCTCGACCGGCTCGACCGGGCCGTGCTGCGGGCGCTGATCGAGTCGTTCCGTGGTGGTCCGGTCGGTTTGTCCACCCTGGCGGTGGCCGTCGGCGAGCAGTCCGACACTGTTGAGGAGGTTTGCGAACCTTTTCTGGTGCGGTCCGGGCTCCTCGCCCGTACGCCCCGGGGCCGGGTCGCGACCGAGGCGGGCTGGCTCCATCTCGGAAAAGTTCCGCCCTCGGGCACGATCCAAGGCGATTTGTTCGCACGAGACG
>DASRYP010000226.1:0-3149 GCA_035687165.1 Actinoplanes sp.
GCAGGCGATGTACCTTGCCGAGTTGGAGCGCCTCCGCAGCGGCGACACCGCGCAGCGGTCTGCCTGAAGCGTCGCCGTGGCGTGGCCGAGGCCGCTTGTGCCGGCCGGGATCAGACGGCTGGGGCGGTTGTTCGGGACGGCCAGCGCACCGGGAGGACGCTCAGCACGGCCAGCCAGGCGGTCAGCACGACCGCGCCCAGGCCCCAGACCAGGCTGGTGCCCTCGGCGAGGAAACCGATGGCCGGTGGGCCGACCAGCAGACCGGTCGTGCTCATCGCGGCCGCCGTCGTCAGCGCGGTCGAGCCGAGCTGGGCGGCGGCCACGTAGAGGCACGGGCTGACCGCGGCCATCCCCAGTCCCACGCAGGCGAAGCCGGCCAGCGCGGGATAGGCGCCGCCGGTCAGCAGGGCCAGCGCCAGGCCGGTGCCCGCGAGCGTGCCGCCGGCCTGGACCACCCGCTTGTCGCCCCAGCGGTCCCGCCACCGGTCGGCGAACAGCCGCGCGACGAGCATCATGCCCGCGAAGACGGCGATCCCCAGCGGCAGCAGGTTCTCGGCGGCGTGGGCGACCTCCTTCAGGTACAGCGCCGACCAGTCGGTGACCGCCCCCTCGGTGATGGTCGCCAGCAGCATCGCCAGGCCCAGCCACAGCACCGCGGGAGGCCGGATCCGGCGGCCGCCGGAGGGTTTCGGCGCGGCCGGCAGGTCGTGCTCGAGCAGCGCGGGGCGGGCGACGAGCGCGAGCCCCAGCAGCACCGCGCCGGCCACGATGAAATGCAGCAGCACCGAACCGGTCAACGACGTGACCACGGAGGCGAGCAGGGCGGCGCCGAAGATGCCGCCGCTGAACATCGCGTGCAGCTTCGCCATCGTGGTCCGGCCGGACGTGTCCTCCAGCGCGGCACCTTGGGCGTTCATCGCCACGTTCAGGCAGCCGACCGCGACGCCGTCGACCAGCAGCACGATCAGCATCGACGGATAGTTCGGGGCGGTGGCCAGGCCCGCCAGCGCGACCACCAGCACCAGGACCGCCGCCACGGCGAGACGGCGGGAGCCGAGGGCGGCCATGAGCCGGGGGACGGCTGGGAACGACACCACCGCACCCACCCCGGCGGCCAGCAGCAGCACGCCCACCTGACCGGGTGACAGGTGCAGCCGGTCGGTGAGGGCGGGGATGCGGGCAGCCCAGGTCGAGTACTGGAAGCCGAGCGCGGCGAACAGCGCGGCGATCGACAACTGGGAGCGGCGAAACGACATGCGGGCCCTATCCATCGAGGTCGTGGGACATGTAGACGGCGGCCGAGCCGTACGAGCCGGGCAGCGCGACCTCCGGGTGCGGGCGGAACCCCCGCGACGACCAGAAACCGGCCGTCCCGTCCACCGAGACGAGCGAGATCCGCTCGTAGCCCGAGGCTCGCGCGGTGTCGGCCAGGTGGCGCACCAGGCGCTTGCCCCAGCCTCGGCCGCGGAACTCGGCGCCGATCACCATGTCGTGCAGGTGCAGGTCCGACGACGGGAAGGCGCGGCTCTCGGGGCGGGAGAGGTCGGGAAAGCGGAACCGCGGGTACGGCAGCGCGAGGAGATAGCCGCCGATCCGGTCGCCCGCCTCCAGGACGAACGACATGTCAGGTTGCGCCCGCGACCGCAGCACCTCCGGGCTCTCCGAGAGTCCCGCCTCGGCGTAGGCGTCGGCCTCGAGGGAGCTGATCGCGGCCCAGTCGCCGGCCTCGATCGGGCGCAACCGCTCGGCCCGTACGGTATGGGTGGCCGGCGGGTCGAAGCCGTTGAAACCGACCGTGGCGTAACTGACGGCGTACGCGCCGGCCGAGTGGATCCACACCGGATCGCCGGAGGCCAGATCGGCGGGCACCGGCATCGGGTCACCGCCGGCCAGCACGTCGTCGCTGTCGCAACTGGGCCCGGCCACCGTCGCCGGCACCAGCGGGTCGCCGGTTCGGGTCGGGAACTCGAGACGGTAGCGCAGTCGGTCGCCCTCGTAGAGCCCGTTGAACCGCCCGCAGCTCAGATAGAGCCACGCCTGCCGGCGCACGGTCAGGCGCACGACCCGGGCCCGGATGACGCCGTGGTCGGCGACCAGATGCCGGCCCGGCTCGATGACGAAACCCAGATCACCGCCGGCCGCGGCTCGTAACCGGCTCATGCCGGCACGTATCGCCGCGAAGATGTCCGCGACGGGAGGCTCCAGGCCGGGGTAACCGAGCGCGGGCAGGCCGCCACCGAGATTGACATGGTCGAGGCGGATGCCGGCGGCCGACAGGGCGCGCAGGATCGGCACGAGCGAGCCGAGGGCGATCTCCCAGGCCCGTACGGTCATCTGCTGCGACCCGACGTGCAGTGACAGGCCCACCGGGACGAGCCCGAGCGTACGGGCCTCGGTGAGCACGGCGACCGGGTCGTCGGCGCCGCACTTGCCGGCAAGTCCCCACACTGCTCCCTCCCCGGTGGTGGCGACGCGACAGAAGACCTGGCTGCCCGGAGCGTGCCGGGCGATGGCGCGGACGTCCTCGACGCAGTCGGTGGCGTAGGTCGTCACACCCAACCGGAGCGCCGCCCGGATGTCGGCATCGGACTTGACGGTGTTGCCGTAGTGCACGTCACGCGGATCGACACCGGTCCGTAGCGCCTGGGCGATCTCGCCGGGGCCGGCGGCGTCGAAGCCCGCGCCGAGGCCGGCCAATCCTGCCAGCACGTCGTCGACCGGGCACGCCTTCATCGCGAACCGGACGCGGACGCCGGGCAGCTCGCCGCACAGCCGCCGGTACTGTTCCTCGATGCCGGTCAGGTCGTAGACGATCCGGTCGCTGTCCGCCGCGGCCAGGGCCGACCGGAGATGGGCCGGGATGCTCCTCGGGATGTCAGACATCGCTGATCCGCGTCGCGCGGGCGGCCGCGATCAGGTCGGCCCATGCATCGATCAGCAGCGCGTAGTCGTCGATGTCCCGGCGGGCCTCGATGAGCAGGATGTCGCGCTGGTCGCGCACCCGGTCGGCCACGGCGGTGAACCGCCCGCCGAGGCGCCGGTAGGCCCGCTCCAGCAGATCGGCCTTCGCCTCGTTCGTTTCCCGCGGCTGCCAGGTGCTCGCTCGCACGAGGGCGGCGATGGCAGCCGGGTCGTCGGTGGTCATCCGC
>DASRYP010000227.1:0-3372 GCA_035687165.1 Actinoplanes sp.
GATCTCGATTTCGTCGTTGACCTTGACCACGCCGCGCTCGATGCGCCCCGTGACCACCGTGCCACGGCCCGAGATCGAGAACACGTCTTCGACCGGCATCAGGAACGGCTTGTCGATCTCGCGCTTCGGCACCGGGATGTACGCATCCATCTCCTCGACCAGCTTGATCACCGCCTTCACGCCGATGTCCGAGGTGTCACCCTCGAGCGCCTTCAGCGCAGAGCCGATGATGATCGGGGTCTTGTCGCCGGGGAACTTGTACACCGACAGAAGCTCGCGCACTTCCATCTCGACGAGCTCCAGCAGCTCCTTGTCATCGACCATGTCCGCCTTGTTCATGAACACGACGATGTAGGGCACGCCCACCTGGCGGGCCAGCAAGATGTGCTCGCGCGTCTGCGGCATCGGGCCGTCGGCGGCCGACACCACCAGGATCGCCCCGTCCATCTGCGCCGCTCCCGTGATCATGTTCTTCACGTAGTCGGCGTGCCCGGGGCAGTCGACATGCGCGTAGTGGCGGTTCTTCGACTGGTACTCCACGTGCGCGGTCGAGATCGTGATGCCGCGCGCCTTCTCTTCCGGCGCCTTGTCGATCTGGTCGTACGCCATGTACGAGCCACCGTTGGTCTCCGCCATCACCTTCGTCAACGCCGCCGTCAGCGTGGTCTTGCCATGGTCGACGTGACCGATCGTGCCGACGTTCACGTGCGGCTTGTTGCGTTCGAACTTTTCTTTTGACACGGAGATAACCTCTGAAACCTTTTGCCTAAACTCAAGACACCCAAGCGGGACTGGTGCTCACGAGCGGGATCGAACCGCTGACCTCGTCCTTACCAAGGACGTGCTCTACCAACTGAGCTACGTGAGCTTCCTGGAGCGGGTGGCGGGAATCGAACCCGCGCCATCAGCTTGGAAGGCTGAGGTTCTACCATTGAACTACACCCGCCACTGATGACGCTTAAGGCTCACGCCTCAAAACCATTAACCCGCGAAAAACCACCGACTATCTACCCCTCGAATTTCGTTCTTCCTTCCACCCAAGACGAATGGTGGAGGGGGAAGGATTCGAACCTTCGAAGGCGTAAGCCGGCAGATTTACAGTCTGCTCCCGTTGGCCGCTTGGGTACCCCTCCCGGGAAAAACGAGCCGCGTATTCTCGTTTCGACCCCCCGGGGTGTCAACGGCATTGGCGCGTATTTTGCTGTAGATCGGAGAACCCTTATTGCCTCCCCTGGCCGCCATCCCGGGGCAACCCGCCAGGGGCACTCATCTATATAGGAGCATCCGGGGGTATCAAGGCCCAGCCGGGCCCCCGCTTGCGAAATCACGGAGCCGATTGAGCTGAGTTCCGAGCACCTGGTCCACCAGCGGAGCGAGTTTGGCCGATTCCATGGTCAGGGCACCCGCCACCCGATAGGTCATGGTGACGCGCGTGCCCGGGCCGTCCGGGCTCAGGGTGAAGCTCAGCACGCCTGTCACTGCCATGCCCTGGAGGGGTCCGAGCGCTGCCTGGAGGCGGAGCATCTTTCCGGGCTGGGCAAATACGACCCGTCCATGCTGTACCGAACCGCCGTCGGCAAGCTTCTCGCAAAAGCAGCCGCCGGCCTTGGGTTCGAGCCTCAAATTCTTGGCCGAGCCCGACCAGGTATGCGCGGGATCCCACCACAAACTGACCCGCGTGAGGTTCCGCCAGGTCGAAGCCGGCGTGGCATCGACCATCACGGTGGTCTCGATAGTGAACGAGTTTTCGCGCGTCTCGCTCACCGCCGCCTTGGCCTTTTCCGAGGGGACGGACAGCAGAAGCAGCAACAAGAGCAGTGGAGTTTTCATGGCACGGCAGGCCATCACGCGGCGCCTGCCAGTCGAGCCAGTTCCGAGATCTGCGCCGTCGCGAGATTTTTGAATGCACCAGTGCGCAAGTCACGAGGCAATTCAACACTACCGTACCGTATACGGGTTAATCGACTCACGACAAAGCCTTCGTGCTCGAACAGTCGCCGGACCTCGCGATTGCGGCCCTCGTGCAGGCTGACCCGGATCCAGGTGTGGCTGCCCTCGGTCGACTCGACGTGGATGGCGTCGAAATTGGCCGGCCCATCCTCGAGCTCGACCCCACGCCGCAGACGCTCCAGCACTTCGTCGGACGGTGATCCCCGGAGCCGCACCAGGTATTCGCGCCGGATCTCGTTCGAGGGGTGCATCAGACGATGAGCGAGCTCGCCGTCATTGGTGAACAGCAAGAGACCGGAGGTATTCACGTCGAGCCGACCCACGACGATCCAGCGCCCACTTGCCGGTGGCGGCAGTCGCTCGAAGACGGTCGGCCTGCCCTCTGGATCGTTGCGCGTGGTCATCTCGCCGACGGGCTTGTGATACAGCAGCACTTCAACCGCATCCTTTTGACCGCCGAGGTCGAGCGGTTTCCCATCGAGACAGATCCGGTCCGTGCTTTCGGCGCGATCGCCGAGCGCCGCGACCCGATCGTTGATGGTCACGCGACCAGCACGAATCCAGTCTTCGATTCCGCGCCGCGATCCGTGGCCGGCGCTCGCCAGCAATTTTTGGAGTCGTTCTGTCATGGGGGCGGCAGCATAACCAACTGTTATATGGCTATTCCAAGCCCAGCCTCGTCTTTGTTCGGTGTACCCGCCTAGAGTCCCCGCACCATGATCTACGACAACATTCTCGGCACAATCGGTCGCACTCCCGTCGTCCGCATCAATCGTCTCGCACCCGCGGGAACGACGATGTACGTGAAATGCGAATTTTTCAATCCGCTCTCGTCGGTCAAGGATCGCCTCGCGATCGCGATCATCGAAGACGCGGAGCGCACGGGCGCTCTCAAGCCTGGCCAGACCGTGGTGGAAGCCACCTCCGGCAACACCGGCATCGCACTCGCCATGGTGTGCGCAGCCAAGGGCTATCCGTTCGTCGCCGTGATGGTCGAAACCTTCTCGATCGAGCGCCGCAGGATCATGCGCATGCTGGGCGCGAAAGTGATCCTCACACCCGCCGCCGGACGGGGCCAGGTCATGGTGGCGAAAGCCGCCGAGCTTGCGCAGAAACACGGCTGGTTCCTGGCGCGCCAGTTCGAAAATCCCGCCAACCCCGCTTACCACCGCAACACCACGGGCCCGGAAATCATCCAGGATTTCGTCGGCAAGCGTCTCGATCACTTCGTCACCGGCTGGGGTACGGGCGGCACGCTCACCGGCGCTGGCGAAGTTCTCAAACTCGCGCGCCCGGACATCAAGGTGATCGTCTGCGAGCCGGAGGCCGCACAGTTGTTAGGCGGCAAGCCGTTCGCGCCGCACAAGATCCAGGGCTGGACCCCCGATTTCGTGCCGGCAGTGCTGAATCGCAGCGTCGCCG
>DASRYP010000228.1:0-5279 GCA_035687165.1 Actinoplanes sp.
GGCGTCGCCGTCGAACCACGTGCGGATGACCTGCTCGTGGGCGAACTCGGGGACGCCGATCTTGGCCAGGAAGCAGGTCGACGGGTTGCAGATGGAGGCGAAGTAGCCGTCGCGACGACCCTGCACGGTGTGGCGCGGGCACTGCTTCACCATCCAGTCACCGGCCTCGAGGCACATCTCGTGGATCGCGGCCGTCGCAGTCTCGAGCTCCTCGATCTCAGCGGCGGTGAAGTCGTAGTACGGACCCTCCTGCCAGTACGAGACCATCGTCCCGTCGGGCAGTTCGGTGTCGTTGTAGGTCAGGCCGAGGCTGAAGTTGGTGAGCTTCCAGCCGTCGCGGATCGGACCGTGGGGAACTCGGCGCACGCTCAGCCGCCCGAACTCTTGCTGGAGCCGCGGGCGGCGCCGCCCTTGCCGACGACGCTGGTCTTGACCGTGCCGTTGGCGATCTTGCCGCTCGCGGGCAGGCCGAACGACTGCCGGGCCGCTCGGTCGTTGTAGGGGAACTTGTTGCCCCCGGCCGGCAGCCGGGAGCCGACCGGGTAACCCGAGCGATAAGCCGACGAGTACCAGATGAAGAAGGGCAGGGCCCCCAGACCCGAGGAACCGCGAGTGTCGTCGTCGTCGCAGTTGTCCTCGTCGACCACGACGCCGTTAGCGTCGGCGCAGTAAAAGCCGGCGTCCTGGTAGTCGTCGTCGCTGTCGCACGCCGCCGCGCCGCCCGCCGCCAGGAGCAAGAACGTGCTGGTGAGCGACACGCTGCGGGAGCTCATGCGTCGGTTCATCATCATCCCTTTGTAGCGCCTCTCAGCAAGCGCCACGCTATGCTCGTGGGCCTCCGGCAACATAGATGACCTGCCCGGACACAAAACCGGAACCCTCACTGACAAGGAAGGATACGGTGTTCGCCACGTCCTCGGGGCGACCAGCGCGTCCGACCGGAATCTGGGCGACCGCAGCCTTCTCGAATTGGGCGAAATCAACGCCGACCCGGGCGGCGGTGGCCGCGGTCATGTCGGTGACGATAAATCCGGGGGCAACCGAGTTGGCGGTGATGCCGAAGCGGCCCAGCTCGATCGCGAGGGTCTTGGTGAAGCCCTGCAGGCCGGCCTTGGCGGCGGCGTAGTTGGCCTGACCGCGGTTGCCGAGGGCCGAGGTGCTGGAGAGGCTGACGATGCGGCCCCAGCCGGCGTCGACCATGTGCTTCTGCACCGCCCGGCTGAACAAGAAGGCGCCGCGCAGGTGGACCGCCATGACGGTCTCCCAGTCGTCGTCGGTCATCTTGAACAGCAGGTTGTCGCGCAGCACGCCGGCGTTGTTGACCAGCACGGTCGGAGCGCCCAGCTCGGCGGTCACCCGCTCGACGGCCGCGCCGACCTGGATCGGGTCGGAGACGTCGGCGCCGACCGCGAGGGCCGTGCCGCCCGCGTCGTGGATCGCGGTCACCGTGTTGGCGCAGGCGCCCTCATCGAGATCGACGACCGCGACGGCCATGCCGTCGGAGGCGAGCTTGCGGGCGGTGGCCTCACCTATGCCGCGGGCGGATCCGGTGACGATGGCGACGCGGGTGGGTGCGGACTGCGACACTACTACCTCCGTACGTAAATTTGCACTGGGAGTGCAGTTTAACCCCGATCACGGCCTGCGCCGTAGGCGGATCCACCGGTATCCGTGGCCGGCGACCTCGACCTTGTCGAATTTACCCAGCTCAGGGTATTCCTGGTCGGCCAGGACGTCGTTGGGAAGCTCCGCTTCGGGATAGAGCGAACCGAGGTCGAGAGTCGCCGCCTCGGTTCCCAAGTTGTGCACGAAGACCATCGTGCCGGTCTCGCCGTCGGCGCGGTGGACCAACACACTGGTCGGCCCCGGAATATCGACATGGGTGCAGCTGCCGGTGCCGACCTCGGGTGCCTCGCGGAGCGTCCGGATCATGCGCTCGAACCAGGACAGCAGCGAGTTCGGGTCGTGCCGCTGCAGGGTCACGTTGACTTTCTCCCAGCCGTACTCCCCGCCCTCGATCGACGGGCGGGCCAGGTCGGCTGCCTTCGCGGTGGAGAAACCGCCGTTCGGCGTCAGGTTCCACTGCATCGCGGTGCGGATCGCGTCGCGCCCGTCCTGACTGAGGTCGTCGCCCATGCCGATCTCCTCGCCGTAGCGCAGCACGGGAGTGCCACGCAGGGAGAACTGCAGGGAGTAGGCGAGCTCGAGGTGCCGGCGGTCGTTGCCGAGCATCGGGGCCAGCCTTCGCCGGATGCCCCGGCCGTAGAGCTGCATGTCGGGCTCGGGACCGAATTTCGCGAACACCTCGGCGCGCTGCTCGGCAGTGAGCCGGGAGAGGTCGATCTCGTCGTGGTTGCGCAGGAACGTCGCCCACTGGCCGCCGGCGGGCAGCTTGGGGGTGTCGCGCAGGCCATCGATGATCGGTTCGGCATCCTCCCGGGCCAGGGCCAGAATCAGGCGGCCGTTGAGCATGAAGTCGAACAGCATGTGGATGCGGTTGTTGGAACCACCGGTGTCGCCGAAGAAGTGCACCAGCTCGTCGGGCTCGACATTCGCCTCGGCCAGCAGAACGGCGTCGCTCTTGCGCCACTGCACGTGCTGCCGCAGCTCGGTGATGAACTCGAGATCCTTGGGCGAGTTGGGGTTGCCCGGCTCGGTCTGCTCGATGATGAACGGCACGGCATCCATCCGGAACCCGGCTACGCCGAGCTGCAGCCAGAACGCGCAGATCTTCTTGATCTCCTCGCGCACCGCCGGGTGGGTGATGTTGAGGTCCGGCTGGAACTTGTAGAACCGGTGGTAATACCAGAGCTTCGCCGTGCGGTCGTAGGACCAGGTCTCGTCCTGCTCGCCGGGGAAGACCATGCCCTGCTTGCGGTCGGCCGGCGCGGTCTCGGACCAGACGTACCAGTCGCGGTACGGCGAGTCGGGCGACGAGCGGGCCGACTGGAACCAGGGGTGCTGGTCGGAGGTGTGGTTGACCACCAGGTCGATGATCACCTTGATGCCCAGGTTGCCCGCCTGATGCAGCAGCTCGGCGACATCGCCCAGGTTCCCGAAGCGCGGGTCGACGTTGTAGAAGTCGGTGACGTCGTAGCCGTCGTCCCGGTCGGGTGTGGGATGGATCGGGTTGAGCCACAGGCAAGTGACGCCGAGCCTGGCCAGATAGTCGAGCCGGCCGATCAGCCCGCGGATGTCGCCGCACCCGTCGCCGTCGGAGTCGGCGAACGTGTCGATGTCGGCACAGTAGACAACGGCTTTCCGATACCACCGGTCAGTCATGCCCTCATACATGACCGGCACCCCCGCCCTCGAAACCGTCCTCCGCCAACAGCCAGCGGATTACCCGGCGCAGGGCGACGGCGAAGAGGAGCATGGCCCCGAAGCGCTGCACGCCCCGGGCCGCTCGATCATGGCCGCCCCGGGCCGCGTGTGGGTCGCTTCAGGTTGGATTCAGGTTCACCGGGTACGAAGGGGCGATGGCAGAAGCGGGTCTGAGTCAGCAGGGTGGCCTGACGGGGTGGGTCGCGTCCGTCATCGAGTCGCTCGGTGAGGTCGGTGTCGGCCTGCTCGTCGCGCTCGAAAATCTCATCCCGCCCATCCCCAGCGAGATCGTGCTCTCCCTGGGCGGCTATCTGGCCAGTGAGGGCCGGGTCAACCTGCTCCTCGTCTTCGTCGCGGCCACCCTCGGCTCGGTCGGCGGCGCCCTGCTGCTCTACTGGCTCGGCTACGGCCTGGGCGAGGAACGGCTGCGCCGCTGGCTCGACCGCATCCCCCTGGTCGACGCCGACGATCTCGACAAGGCCGACCACTGGTTCGAGAGACACGCCAACGCGGCCGTCCTGTTCGGACGGTGCGCGCCCGTCGTCCGGAGCCTGATCTCGATCCCGGCCGGCGCCAGCCACATGCCCCTCGGCCTCTTCGTGCTCTTCACCACGATCGGCAGCGGCGTCTGGAACGCGATCTTCGTCGGCGGCGGCTACGCGCTCGGCTCACGCTGGCAGGACCTGGAGCGATACAGCCAGTACTTCGACTACGCGATCTGGGTGCTTCTCGTGTGCACGATCGGGAGCTGGGTCCTCAAGAAACTGCGCAAAAGGCGACGCGCGGCCGCTGGACGGAGCGGCCGCGCGTCACGGGAGCAGTGATGCCTGGCGAAGGATCCCGCGAAGAGGATCAGGGGAGGGTGGCGAGGTGCGGCTTGACGGTGTCGGCAAAGCCGTTGCCGTTCGTGACATCCCAGTTGATCGACCAGGTCATCGCGCCGCGGATGCCCGGATAGGTGGCCGGCGGCCGGAATGAGCCGCAGTTGGTGGCGCGGGCCAGACAGTCGAGCCCGTTGTTGACGACCGACGGCGCGACGTATCCGCCACCGGCGGCCCGGGTGCTCGCCGGCAGGCCCAGGGCGATCTGGTCGGGACGCAGACCGTTCTGCAGGGGGATGCAGGCCAGCGCGGTCAGGAAGTTCACCGAACCCTGACTGTAGGCGGCGTTGTTGTCGCAGCCGAGCATCGACCCGGAGTTGTAGTACTGGGTGAAGACGACGGTGAGGATGTCCTTGATGCTCAGCGCGAGCGCGAAGTACGAGGACCCGGTCGTCTGCATGTCGATGGTCTGCGGCGCCATCGTGATGATCAGGCTCGAGCCGACCTTCGTCCGCAGGCTCCGCAGGGCCTGCGCCAGGTAGGTGGGGTTGAGCCCGTTCTCGAGGTCGATGTCGACCCCGTCGAAGCCGTATGTGGTGATCAGCCGATGGACGGAGTCGGCGAACGCCGTGGCCGCCGCGGCGCTGCTGACGCCGACCGCGCCCTTCTCGCCGCCGACCGAGATGACGACCTTCTTGCCGCGCGAGTGCAGCGTGGCGATGTCCGCCTTGAACTGCGCGTCGGTGTAACCGCCGACCGCGCCGGCCAGGCCCGGGTCAAGGTTGAAGGTGACCGCGCCCTGGGTCGACGTGGCGTCCGCGAAGGCGACCGCGATCAGGTCGTAGCTGGTCGGCACGGCGGCGAGCTTGAGCGGCGTGGCCCCGTTGTCGAAGTTCTGCCAGTAACCGGTGAGGAAGTGCGCCGGCAGTTGCCCGTCGGCCGGCGGCGGAGTAGTCGGGGGTGTCGTGGGAGGCGTGGTGGGTGGAGTGGTCGGCGGCGTGCTCCCACAAGCGCCGCTGTCAGCCCAGACGTCCCACTGTCCACTGTGCGTCGCCGGCGACTCGTTCTGCGTCCACCACTTGGCGCTGTAGTTGTGCCCGTTCTGCGAGGCGCTGTTTCCGCCGACGTAGACGG
>DASRYP010000229.1:0-2324 GCA_035687165.1 Actinoplanes sp.
GGAGACCCCGTCCGCGAAGATCGCGGTCGTGCCGTAGACGCCATTCGCGAACGGCGCGCGCCACACCTTCCCGCTGCCGTTGCCGGCGAAGTAGATGTTGTCCTTCGAGTCCGCGGCGATGTCGTTGACGTCGATGCGGAAGGCGTCGCGGCCGGTCTGCGGCTGCACGGCGGCCAGGTTGCCGCCGGCGGTGATGTCGAAGAGGCCCGTGCCGGTGGCGTTGCGCCAGAAGACGAACAGCTTGCCGAGGGAGTTGCGCGTGAGCTGGCCGGAGAAGTGCGTGGTGGCGGGGGCGAACCCCGTCGCGAACGAGGTGACGTCGTTCGTGGTGAGGTCGACCTTCCAGATCGTCCCCGTGGCCCCCTCGGAGACATAGAGGAAGTTGCCCACGGCGAGGACGTCGCCCGGATAGTTGAACGCGCGCGGCAGTTGCGTGACCGCGCCGGCGATCGAGACCTTGCGGACCTTCGTGTTCGCAACCTGGCTGGCCACGTAGAGGTTCCCGGCCGCGTCGCGGGTGAGGCCGGAGATCCCCTGGCCGAGGCCGCGCGCGAAGGGGACGGCGGCGGTGAGATTGCCGCCGGCGGAGATGTCGAACAGCGAGCCGCCGGCGTAGTCGGTGGCGGCGTAGAGGCGTCCGGTGGGAGTGAAGAGCAGCCCCCCGACCCAGCCGTCCGAGGGGATGCGGGCGAAGGCGACCGCGGTGCCGGTGGTGACGTCGAAGATCGCGCCGGCGTTGTAGCCGTACGACGCGGCCGCGACCACCATGCCGGGCTTGACCGGCGCGCTCGCGGAGACCGGGATCGAGATCGGCGCCGAGGTCACCGCCGCGGCGTTGCTGGACTGCGCGGATGCGGGCGGGGTGGTGATGACGGTGCCGGTCGCGGCGCTGACGTTGACCGCGACCGTCGCCTCGAAGGCCGCACCCGGCGCGAGGTCGCCCGCGCTCCACTCGACGGTGCTCCCCTGCTGTACGCCGCCTTCCGTCGCGGCCGTGAATGCGACGCCGGACGGCAGGGTGACGCGCACGGTGACGCCGCGCGCGGGCGAGCCGCCCACGCTCTCGCAGCGCACGAAGTAGATGATCTGGCCGTCGGGCGTGACCGGCGAGGGGCCGCCCTGCAGGGTGAGGCGCAGCGTCGGCGGCGTCTGCACGACCACACCGCCGCCGGTGCCGTGCACCGGGATCGCGGCCGGGCCGAAGAGGGTCGCGGCGCGGGTCTGGATCGCGGAGGCGATGGAGACCGTGTTGCTGTTCGCGGAGATCGCGGCGGCGCCGGCGCTCTTCGCCTCGAAGGTGAGCGTGGCAATGGAGACGACGCCGGTCGGTGCGATGCCTGTCTGCGACGCCGCGATGGTGAGCCTGCCGTTCGCATTGGCCTCGGCGATCGACGTCGCGTCGAAGCCGGCCGTCGCGAAGGAGGGGTCGCTGCCCGCGCCGACCGCGGTGAGCTCGAGGCGCTGGTTGTCGAACGTGAGCGGGACGCGGAACGCGGTCACCGCGGCGGGGGCCACGCCGGTGGCGGTGGTGCCGCTCGCGCCGGTCAGGTCGATCGCCACGTCGACGGTGAAGGTGTCGCCGATCAGCGGCGTGGCCGCGGACGGGTTGGTGAGCACCGGGGCAGACCCGAGGATCGGCCCGGCCTGCCCGAATGCGGAAACGGCCACGAACACAAACAACACAGCGGTAGCGAGTGCGCACCGAGTCATGAATCTCTCTCTTTCGTTGCGGAAGCCGCGGACCTGACGGCTGACGCCGGACATTGTGCCCCAACAAATACGAGGGTAATTAAAGAAATGTTGAGGGTCGCGGCTGATATCAGTCACAAAACGGCTGAATTCAGCCGTCCGGCGTCCGGATTTGGACATTGAGGGGCTGGAGTTGGCCGCGCGGCGACTGGATTCAGCCGCGCGGCGACTGGATCCAGTCGTCGGGTGACTGAAAAGTGGAGGACAGGCAATCCTGCCTGTCCCGGACAGGCACGATTGCCTGTCCTCCACCCCCCTCGGTGACCTTTTTCCCGCTCATACGTACTCCTTATGAAGCCGCCGCGTGGGCGCCTTCAACGTGGGAAAAACGTCAGATCAACAAATTCAATTAAAGGAGAGACCAGATGAGTATTTTTAACGGAAAAGGCCCCGAAATCACCACCGCCACCGCCGAAGAGCTGCGCAACGACGCGGCGGAGAAGATCGCCGTGCTCCAGGCGATGCGGGCGGAGTTCATCAACGAGAGCAACAACGAGCCCCTGACCTCGGACCAGATGCGCCTGGCCTCCCGGACGAACCTGCTGGCCTTCGAGAAGGGCCTGGTCATCGCCGAG
>DASRYP010000230.1:0-7948 GCA_035687165.1 Actinoplanes sp.
AGCCCGCGCGCGCTCTGGCCGGCGACCACCTGGACACCCTGCTCGACTCGGCCCGCCGCCGCTGGAACGCTCAGCCGCACGCCGCGGCCGCCCTGGCCTGGAAGTCCTACACCTACTGGCTGGCACTCCCGGCCGTCCTCGGCTGGGCCTCGGCCCGCCGGATCCCCCGGCTCACCGCCGATGACGTGCTCATCAACTTCACGGACCCGCGCGCCCTGGTCACGATCGGTCTGCGGGCCGACATCTCGGTCGCGGTCCTGCCCGGCGACCCGATCGCCGCCGCCGGGCACCCCCAGGTCAAGGTGGTCGCCGACGAGGCAGCCCTCCTGGACGAGTTGCGCGGCTCACTGCTCGATCAGCACCTGACCCCGCTGCTCGACGCGATCCACAACCGGGTCCGGCTCGGCAAGCGCACGCTTCTCGGCTCCCTCTCCTCCGGGGTCGCCTACGGCGTCCTGCGCTCGGCCGATGTCCTGCCCGGCTCCTCCGTCGAGACGATCACCCGACTTCACCAGGCTCTTGGTGTTGACGGCCTGATCGAGCTGGTACCCACCCCCGACGGCAAGATCGACGTCCAGCGCAAGACCTGCTGCCTGGCCTTTACCCTCCCCCAGCCGAAGGTCTGCCAGGGCTGCTGCATCAAGCCCTGAGCCCGCCCACCGGCAACACGAGGCGACGGTTCTGTCACGAAGCTCGACTACCGACTGTGCCTTATGGCACTGTGCATGGCTATCTGCAATTCGCAACTAGCGCATTGCGAAGAGGCCTAAGCTGGTCGGATGAGGGGCGAAACGACAATGGTGGCGACGGGTGACCCGATCGAGGTTTCCGACGAGCAGGGTCCCGGAGCGTTCGACCAGCTCATGAGGCTTGAGCAGGTAGCGAACCGGATCTTTCTGGTGCAGTCGCTGTTCGTGCCCGGCCTCTTCCAGAACAAGAGTTACGCCGAAGAGATGATCGCCCGCACGACCGGCCTGCAAGCCGGCAGCCGCGAACTGTCCGACCGGGTGGACATTCGTCTGCAACGTGGCGCCATCCTGGAAAAGAGACTGCAGGCCGCGACGCCGCCGCAGGTGTCGATCGTGGTTGACGAGGGCGCGTTGCGCCGTGTCGTCGGCGGGCCGGTCGCCATGCGCGAACAGCTCGGGCACCTGGCGTCGATGGCCCGGCTCGGCTCGGTCCACCTGGGAATCATCCCACTGAGTTACGGCGCGCACGTCGGCCTCAAGGGCTCCTTCGAGGTGCACGAGCTCGCCGACGGCGATGCCGCGGTGTTCTTCGAGGGCAGTCAAGGCGACGAGATCATCCGTACGGATCAGGCGGTGATCGCGCGATACCGAGAGTCCGCTGAGGCGCTGATGACGGTGGCCCTCACCGGCGGCGAGGCGATCGACCGACTGGAAGTGATCAGCGCCGAGCTATGACAGGTCTTCCTGGGTGACCATGTGGATGAAGTCCTGGAACGCGGCACGGTCGAAGGTGAGCACCGGGCCGCCGGGATCCTTGGAATCACGGATATGCACGAGGGCTTCGTCGACAGCCACTTCTACGCAAGCGCCGCTCGTGCTTCTGGAGCTCTTGCGCCAGACCAAATCGCGGTCATCACTCATATGTTCCTCCCGCAACACCACAGGTCCCGGTGTGTGAACTCAGTGGGCAGCGCGGAGATGGGAACAGACCGCGCACGCCCCGATGAGGGCCACGTCGTTGGAGCCGACCGATCATCACCCTACCGGACCTGAAGTCGCATCCTGCGACGCGTTTTCGCACACGCTGCCGCGGCCGACGGGACGTCCACCGCGGGAAGGCATACGCTGATTGCGCATTGCACCCCGGCAGGAGTCCTTGTGGGAGTGCGGGGGTGAAGGAGCAGATCGGATGACTCTGGCCATGCCCAGTTCGCCTGACTCGTCGGCGGTTCCGGGGCCTGCCGTGGCCCGGGAGCTCGTCCGCTCGCGTCTCAAGCAGCTGCGGGAGGCGAGCGAGCTGAGCCCGGCGACCGTCGCGGGGGACACGGGTTGGTCCCCCTCGAAACTCGCTCGCATCGAGAAGGGCGAGGTCACCGTTCAGCCGCTCGAAGTGCGTGCGCTGCTCGCCTATTACGGGGTCGCGGATCAGGACGAGGTCGCGGCCATCACGCGACTCTCGCAGGCATCGCGGGCCCGCCAGTGGTACAGCAAGCATCGGATCAACGGCGACTTCCGAAACTTCGTGGCTTATGAGAACGAAGCGCAGACGATCAATATCTGGCAGGCCCTGTTCTTCCCCGGGCTCCTGCAGACCGAGGAATACGCACGTGCGATCACGGCCTTGTCGATGCGGCGCAGCCCCGACGATCGCGAGGTGCTCGCCCGGGTCAAGCTGCGGATGGACCGGCAGCAGGCCTTCCGCGACCGGTTGACCCGCCCGGATCCGCCACGGATCGTCGCCGTGGTCGACGAGGCTGTTCTGCGACGTCCCGTGGGGGGTCCCGACTCACTGCGCCGCCAACTCGACAGGGTTCTCGAGCTGGCCGAGATGTCGTCCGCCTTCACGATCGCGGTGACCCCGCTTGATCTGGTGCACCACTCCGGGCTCGGCGGGACGTTCGAGCTGTTGCAGTTCAGCGTGCCCGAGCACGGCGACGTGCTGTTCGTCGAGGCCGCCGCCGGCCGGGACTCGCTCACCATGGAGCCACCGTTGACCGCGCTGTTCCGCGACATGATGCACGACCTGCTCACCTACGGCCGTACGGGCGACGACGCCCTGCAGATGATCAGATCGGTTCGCGCCTCGCTGCCGCACCCGTGAGCTGGTGCCCCCTCACGGGAACAGCTTCTCGTTGGCGGCGGCCGCCCGGATGACCGCACGACGCACCTGCTCGAACTCGTGATGCGTCGGCGAACTGAAGATCGTGACAACTCTTCCCCCGTGGGCCGCCCGCAGTTCCATCCAGCGGGGGTTCCGGCGTCCATCGGCAACGTGCGCGACGACGATGCCGGTCGCAGTCAGCGCACCGGCTAGCATCAAGATCATCGACCCGTACGTCACGGCGGCCAGCGGCGCCGCGATTCCCCACTCGACGGCACCGCACACGAGAGCCGCGTTCCGGGCCGAGTGGCTGTTGCGCAGGACCCGTCGGAAGTCATCCAACTCTCGGACGGGGTAGCGGCTGGCCGCGTTCTCGATGAACCGGCTGGTGACGATGATCCGAGGGCCACGGTAATAGATGATCTCCCGACCGTGACCGTCGGCCGAGGTGCCTGTAGTTAGCGCCATGACAACCTCCCTCCCCCTCATGGTGAGGTGAAGATTCGCCGACAGCAAGAGTCTGGTGTCGATACGCGGATAGCCGATCCCTATCTGCATCTCGCAGATACGTCGATACATACTGTTTGTCGCTATAACACGTTTTGGCTGACCGAATAAGTTCTCGTATCCGTCAGATGTCCGTTTTTGCGGCACCCACGCGGGTCCAGATCGCCGCGAAAGTGCGGTCTTCGCCGGTCCACTCGGCGGTACCCCGATCGACCGGCAGCGCTGCTCCCACCTCAGCATCCGCGTCAGCGCGTGCCGGGTGTCGTAGCCGCAAGCCTGCTTGATGAACTCGTTGACGATGCGGGAGGGGCTCAGCCAGTCCAGTGCTGCTGCGAAGTTGGAGAATGGCTGGCCGAGGATGGTCTCCGTGCGTTCGGCTGGGTCGGTCAGTTGCCGGGTCGGATCGGCTACGTCGTCAAACGCCATGGCTAGCTGGTCCGAAGGCTGGGCCGCTGTACGACGGGGTAGCTGTCGTCCAACCGGCCCGCGGTCGCACGGTCGGAATTTCGGTACTGGACCGCCGCTTCGCGGACACCGGCATCGGAGGCGTCGAGCAGTGTGATTAGCCGGTCCAGCATCGAAGCCAGTTGGGCTCGGACGCTGCGGTGCTCGTAAACAAGCGGATTGATGATGCCGCCGGTGACCGGCTCTATAGATCGGGTACCTGTCTCGCGCGTCACTGGCTGCCCGAGCCAACTGGCTGGCATAGGAGTCGAGATCTGGGGGCTCCACCTGAAACGACGTCATGATCTGGGGGCTCCACCTGAAACGACGTCATGAAGGGTCTCCCTAACTGAGGCCGGCACATGGAGAGCGCGTCATGTGATGGCTGCGCGGATGCCTACCAACAGCACGTCGCCCAACAGGATCAGGGCACCGCCGATGGCGAGCAAACGAGAGGAGGCTGCTGGCTCGCGTGACGTCATGGAGCGGATGACGAATGCCGCGCCGACGACGTCGACCGGACCACCGATGAACACGGGGACTAACTCGTTGTCCGCTGCGCCGGGGTCAGTCGCGAGCAACGTGAAGCCGAGAACCGGCATGACAGCGAGGAAGAGCAGGCCTAGACCGCTGAACCAGCGCAACTGACGTGTCGCGTCGATCATTAAGCGATGTCCTCCCTTCGCGTCATAGTTCCCGCCCGTCCCTAACTCCGTGGGCACCTCAGGGGTAAAAACGGTAGTAGTCGATGGAAAGTGGCTGAGCGCCTACTTGCGGAGCGACTACCGATGACGTCGAGCCTCGATTAAAGGGCCTTGCTCGGAGAGCTCCGCCGCCCGCAGTCTCGTGGTCGCGCCTTGGTCGCGATGAGCGAGATCGACTGGTCCGCGATGAGGTCGAATGAGACTCGGCAGGCGTGCGCCGAGCCCTCGTCCAACCTGCGTTCCCGCAGGTGGACGGGGGTTCTTGCTGTTCACGATCGAGCGGAGGGCGTGGGATTCGAACCCACGATGAGTTTCCCCATACCGGTTTTCAAGACCGCGTGCCGCGACCGGTCTACCAGCCGGAACGGCCAGGTCGCGAGGCTCGTTGTCGCGCCATAGTCGCACGCCTGGCATGCAGGCCCTGGACCGGCAGCTCACGAATCTGATGCATCGTCTCCTGCCCATCCGTATGGCCGAGCCCAGGTCGTACCGACAGAGAGCGCAACTGAAAGTGTTCCTCCGTTGTCCGGCCCTACGGGTGAGCTCGGCGACGCTCTGACAGCAAGGCCCTGGGGTCTACATCGGATGTTCCGATCAAGAAAGCGGCAAACTAAGCTGGCAACGAAGAAAGAGAGTGGAGAGCTGATGCTTCGTATGGAACTACGGGTGTGCAAGGTAAACTTCGCACAGCCCGATGTGCGTCTTATTTTCAAGACTCTCTCGGAATCCGGAACTTGGCTTCCTGCATCTTTTGAAGCACAAGGGCGCTTTGCCCAGCTCGCCTCAATGCCAGTTGATCAGGACCTTCGGTTCAGCACTAGGACCGTTGCTCGGCGCCTGCAGGGCATGGGCGAAATCCAGGGCGACGTGTTCTTCCGCGAAGATTCTATTCTTTTCTTAGTCAACGTGCACAGCGAGAACCCCTCTTTTGAGCAGTTTCGATATGAATTTGGCCTGGATGGGGTTCGGGAAATCTCAGAAGTGGCATTGAGTGAAGGCGGATTATTAATCGGCATTGCGACCACCTTAACCGATTATGTCCAAATCTTGGACGAGTTTTCCCTGGCGGTCGCAGAAGCAATTAGGTCATCGTTTGATGGCCGCAAGATTCGCTACATGAAACTGGATTGGGAGCCAGTATCTGCGGAGAGGGATCTGTTCGATAGTTTGCGAGAACGTCTAGCGGCTGAGGGCATTGAACCAGCGTTCTCGCGCGCGGAGCTGTCGCCCGAGTTGAGTTTAGGGGCGCAAGTACTAGCGGACAAGTCGGCGCGAGGTCTTATACGTGAGCTAAGTGAAGCTGGTTTCGCTCGTGAGGCGGACGTGCTTACTCGACGCGGAAGGAAAGAAGACGAAGTACGAGCCGCCTTAGGCTCGCTCAAGGACGCCGGCCTCGTCGTCACCGAGCATCTACTTACCTGCCGGCACTCCACTGCTCCGCTGACTAGGATCACGGATCCGGCAGAGCTGGAAAATCCGATTGTGGGGAACCTTAGGTGCGGTAAATGTAACCGCACATATAACCAAGAGCTACTGTCTGAAGGGCACAGTCTCTCTGGATTGGGGCAGGGTCTCAGCCGGGGAAATCATTGGATGACCGTATGGGTTGCAGAACGCCTGACGGAACTCGGTGCGCCCCTAGAGGCGCAATATTGGAATATTGAGGAATCGGGCGAGGAAGTTGACATTATCCTTAGCTTTCTGGGAAGGCTTTGGATATTCGAACTCAAGGACCGCGATTTTAGCGCAGGCGATGCTCACCCCTTCAACTATCGACGTGTAAGATATCGTGCTGATGAAGCCGTCATTATCACGACAGGCAAAGTTATGCCTGATGCGAAGCGAGTTTTCGAGGACCTCTCTGGAGGGTCGCGGCGTGGCGGCGCGGGTGGTCGAGGGCCTACCTTCATCGAAGGTCTCGCTAATGTAACTCCAGGGCTGCGGGATCAGTTCGACACTGCTGCGCTCCGTCGTGCGATGTCCGTGCTGCGCCTTCCCTCGGCTATTACGGGATATGACCTAGAGAAGGTGCTGCGGTCCAAAACGGAGGCTAAATTGCCCGACGGGGCTGCTTAGGGGATCAGCAGTTCAGGTTCTCCTCTCGTGTTAATGATAGATTTGCGGGCGCCTAAGGGTTCGAGGAATAGATGCGGTATCCTTAGTTACCTCGATCTTGAACTGGAGCGTTTCCCGTGGCTGATGTTGAACGCACACTTGTCCTGTTGAAGCCTGACGCTGTTGCCCGCGGCCTGATCGGCCGCGTGATTCAGCGCTTCGAAGACGCCGGCCTGAAGGTTGTCGGGACCAAGATGGTGCAGATGGACGCGGAACTCGCACGGAAGCACTACTTCGACCTTGAGGAGCGGTTCGGCAAGGACGTTTTTGACCTGACCGCCAGCTTCATGCAGATGGGTCCGGTTATCGCGCTGGTCCTCGAAGGCGTCGAGGCTGTTGCCAACGTCCGTCGGCTTGTGGGCTCGACGTTCCCTGACCAGTCCGCGCCTGGGACCATCCGCGGGGACTTTGCGCACGTCTCGAAGGCGTACTCGCAGGCCAACAAGATTGTTGCGGCGAACCTCGTGCATGCCTCTGGCAAGCCCGATGAGGCGAAGTACGAGATTGAACTGTGGTTCGACAGTTCTGAGCTGTTCGATTACCAGACTGTGGCTGAGAAGTACACGTTCTGATGGTCGGCGGGGATGTCGAGCAGCGGCCGTCGCTGAGCGAGGTCCGGAAGATGTACGAGGACGAGTGCTTCTTCCAGGATGATCGGGCGGCGGCCGAGTACGCGTACGCGCTCGCCGTGCGGCTGCGTGAAATCGGGCTCTTCAGTGAGGCACGCCGGTTCGCCGGTGAATGCCTTGAGCTGGCCGAGCGACTGCCGGCGAACACGCTCGACGACGTGGCTTCGACCAAGACGTCGGTGGGAGGAGTTCCGCTGCCGGAGCACTTCCATGACGGTGTGGTCCGGTCTCGGCTAGCCGACCTGCTCGACGTGGCGTAGGCGGCCGGCGCTGCTCACCGGAGATTCGCGTCCAGGTGGTCTTGCACTGGACCGAAGAACGGATACGGGACGTTGGCGGTAAGGGTGGCGCGGTCGCACCACGCCACCTCTGCCAACTCCTCTTTATCGGCGACGTGGGCCGTGCCTTCCACCACGTCGCACGCGGTGTAGATCATGGTCCGGCCGGTTTTGGGGTGTACGCGCTCGCCCAGGCCGCCGGTTGCACGTACGGTCAGGCCGGTTTCCTCTTGGGTCTCCCGGATCGCGGCTTCCGCGCCGGACTCGCCGGCCTCGACCTCGCCAGCGGGGAACTGCCAAGAGAGTGACCCCTCCTTAACCCGCCTCCGTACGAGCAGGACCTGGCCATCGTTGATGATGACGGCGGCCGCGATGGGTGGGCGTTCTTCGGTGATGGGCTCGCTCATTGCTCCCCTTCCAAGGCGCGCAGAACCGGCGGAAAGATCCGCTGTTTCGGGATGAACCGGGTGACGTCTTCGGT